>ONFK01000135.1 GCA_900317065.1 uncultured Bacteroidales bacterium | reverse complement strand
CTCCGTGGTCCACGAGATGAAGGGACTCCGCGCCTTCTTCAATGAGCTGGAGAACACGGACGAGATCTTCAAGTCCCCCTTCCGCAAAATTTCTCACGAGCGCTTCAAGATCATGATGCGGATGAAGAACGACGAACCCTTCTTCCTTCGTAAGGCCGAGTTCAAGCATGTCCTGGAGACTGAGGTGCCCACCGAGCTGCAGATGTGTAAAGACATCTTTGTGCTCAACTGCTGCATAGGCGCACGAATCGGTGACTTCATGAGCTTTTCGATGGACCGCATCGCGGTCTCGCCTGAAGGCATCCCCTTCATCCACTACATTCCTCACAAGACCATGAAGATTATGGAGGATGTGGTGGAAATCAAGACTCCCCTGGTGCGCTGCGCCTATGACATTGTGATGCGGACGAAGTTCAACTTCAACCAACAGCAGTCTAACTATACCGTAGCCGTGTACAACCGGGAACTCCGGAAACTCCTCAAACTATGCGGCATCGACCGGCCGGTGGCAAAGTTCAATGAAAGTAAGGGTGACAATGAGTACTTTCCGCTATACGAGGTGGCCAGCAGCCGCCTGGCGCGAAAGACCCACGTGGACATCATGAACAAGGTCCAGGTGAACGCCTATGTCGCGGGACTACACGCTGAGGGCAGTGACGCGGTCTACAGGTACACAAACTTGGAAATAGCCGATAGGTTTGCACTTATGAACGTCGCGTTCGGGCAAAAGGCTTTCCACGTAAACCCCGACCTGACGCTCGTAAAAAGGGGGAGACGGAAGATGGAGGAGGAACCGGAACAAGAAGTGGAGGCACCCGTGGAGATGAAGCCCAAACGTGGAAGGCCGAGAAAGCTGAGGGTGAGTGGGACGAGCTCGACGATGAGTTTGACTTCGACGACCCCGACTGCGGATTCTTCGAAGAGCTCTACGGAAGTGCTCTTGGACCAGACGCCGAAGCGGAGACCTGGGAGGCCGAAGAAGGAGAAGCCGGTGGAGACAAAGCCGAGACGCAAGCCTGGCAGGCCGAAGAAAGTAAAGGTGGACGACACGCCCAAGAGAAGACCGGGCCGCCCGAAGAAGGTGAAACAGGAAGAGGTGGTGCCAGAAGCACCTGCACAGCTTGCGGCGACAGAGCCGCAAGCAGAACCTGTGCCCGTAAAGCGCAGACCTGGAAGACCCAGGAAGACTATGGCGTAGCTGAGAACCCGCGTACTCTATTGCAAGGACAGGAGGAAACACCGGACATGCAGGTGATCCTCCTGTCCCGCATTTTAGAGAAGTTGGAACGGATGGAGAAAAGGATGGACAAGATTGAGACGCGAGTGGAGGAGATAGCCGGTACAGCGGTCGGAAAGATGCCCGGTCAAGCTGGGCATAACGGGAAGAGGAAGGACATCCGGGATTATATCCGTGTTCCGGAGAAGGCCGATGAGATTCTGGCGCAGCTGCATAAATGGGTTGACCGGACGAATCGAGTGAAGGCGCTGGTGTACATCAAAGCAGCCAAAGAGGCAAGAGTACTTGAGCATACGCCATACGACGTTGCAGCACTTGAATTCCCTGGTCACCTTGGTTCCCAGTCCCTATACTATGAGTACATAGGTGAGCCGTTTGCATTTGTCAAAGATGCTGACATTGAAGAATTTAAAAGGGCTAAAGCGACACTGAAGTCTCTTACATTTTGATAATAAAGAAAGATTTGCTAAGTTTGTACCACCGAAAAAGGTGGTACAAACATAAAAGGTGGTACAAAATGAGCAAGCTTGACGCATTACTGGAGTTATGGAATAGCAAACTTCCGCTCCCTGAACAATTGCAACAACGATTAGACCGAAAGTTCACACTGGAGTTCAACTATAACTCCAACCACATCGAAGGCAACCAGTTGACATACGGCCAGACAGAGATTTTGCTTTTGTTTGGCAAAGTAGTCAATGCTGCAAACATGCGCGACCTTGAAGAGATGAAATCCCACGACGTCGCTCTGAAAATGATGATATCCGAGGCTAAGGAAACTGGGAAACCATTAACCGAGGTGTTCATCAGACAACTTCACCAAATCATGTTCAGAGAAGACTATGAAGAGCGACGGGTAGCGCCGGACGGCACTGTCTACTCATATACCGTACATGTTGGACGGTATAAGACACGGGCCAATTCTGTTCGTACTAAGACCGGAGAGCTCTTTGAGTATGCTTCTAAAGAAGAGACCCCTGGACTGATGTATGACCTGGTGAAATGGTATAATGAGGAGGCTGAAAAAGGAGCCCTCACCGCTATTGAACTGGCAACTTTATTCCATTACCGCTATATACGTATTCACCCTTTTGAGGACGGCAATGGGCGCATATCAAGATTACTGATGAATTTTATTCTCCTGCGTCATAAGTACCCGATGATAGTTGTCCGCCACAAAGATAAGGACCGATATCTTGATGCACTTGCTAAATCTGATGCCAACGTGGATCCTCGTCCTTCCTTTGGTGCCAAGGCATCAATAGAACAAATAGCCCCATTCCTCGATTACATGAAAAAAGCGCTGGAAAAGGAAATAGAGGACAATCTTGCTTTCATTGATGAGACCGCTGAAAATGTCTGGTGGTTCAATGGTGAATTCGTGACATTCAGAAGTCAAAACACAATAAAGATTCTCAATCTGCTATCCGAGCATCCCGGCATTACAGTACGCGAATTAGCAGAGGATGTCGGTATAAACAAATCAGCCATTCAAAAACAATTAGCCAGTTTACAGGAAAAGGGATTCATTGTAAGAACAGATGGCAAACGCGGAACCTGGCATGTAGCGATAGTTTGTACCACCGGAAAAGGTGGTACAAGATAGAAAGGTGGTACAAGATATCCTAGCCCTTTGAACTAGTCCCTGCTTAACGGCAGGGATTTTTTTGTACATGATTGAACGCACAACGCTGGAATTTTATGGAATTCCAGCTTTTTCCATAAACCGGCCTGCAACAAGATTGTACATTCGCGGTGCAGTCCGGATGGCAGCAGGCCCAGCTGACCGGAAGGACGCACCGCCGTACGGACGCCCGATGGGCCGGGCGTTCCGGAACGGGCGGAAGAGCGAATGATCAAAGGATATACAGCCAAAAGAAATGCGGCGATGGCGGCGAAGAGCCGAACCACCACCGCCAAGGCCAAGCGCGGCCGGCCGAAGAAAGAGGCCGCACCCCTTCCTCCACCTAATCCAGTACCGGCGCAGCCGCAAGGCTTTCCGCTACTGATTCCCGAGCAGCTGCGCACCTGCCTGATGTCCAAGGACGACGTGGAAGCTGCGGTCCGGAAAGTCCTGACCGAAGTCCAGGACAAGTTTGATCAGATAAACGGCCAGCGGAAAGTCTATTTATCCGAAGCCATGGAGCGCCTGCACGTGAAGAGCCGGAGCACCATGTGGCACTGGCACGAGCGCGGGTACCTGATCCAGGAGCACGATGAAAACGGCCATGTGTTCTACTTCGATTTCAAGATAAGGCGGGCCGAACGCGGCGAGCATCCGGAGAAAGGAGGTGAGGAAGATGGACAATAATCTTAACCTCTGGAGCGGCATCGAGCTGACCTGGGAGAACATCCTTGCCCGGACCTTCTATGGCACCGACATCTACTCCCACATTCTCCAGACCTACTATCCGCACGACTTTCTGATGCACGTGAAGGGTGATGACTGTGGCTGGGTACGCAATCCCTGGGACTGGTCCCGGCCGAGCCTGCACATCGAAATCCGGAAGATGGACCCGAAAGCGAAGCTGCCGCCGAGGATGGCCGTCCACCACGACGAGTCCCGCCACATACCCGATGGCAATGTGATTGACTTTGCCCGGATGCACTGGAAGCTAGAGGGCGCTGAACTCCTGATGGCCGTCAATGAAGCATTGAACCTTAACCTGGGCATCGACATCCGGACCGGCGAGTACCTCATCCCATCCTCCGGCCGCGAGACCATCTTCTCCTATTTCAAGGCGCCGATTGGCAACTTGTATCCGAGCAAGAACATCACACTGAAGGACGCATACCGCTATTTGACCGGTCCCTGGGGACGGGCGGCGACAGAGCGCCTGCGGAGCATCGAGGATCCCAGCCAGCGCCGGGCATTCAAGAGCGCCAACTTCGATTACATCACGCCATCCGGCACGTTCACAATCCGCGGCAAGAACTACCTGGTGCAGCACAGTGGCCTGCTCTGCATTGACTTCGACCACGTTGAGGACGTGGAGGCGCTGTTTCACAAACTGCTTGAAGATGAATACTTTGAGACTCAGTTATTGTTCCGCAGTCCATCCGGGAAAGGGCTCAAATGGATTATCCCGATTGACCTGGTGAAGGCTAGCCACGAAGACTATTTCGACAGTGTGGCCGCCTATTGCGAAAAGACCTACGGCATCGCGCCGGACCGCCAATGCAGGGATGTGGGGAGAGCTTGCTTTCTGCCTTACGACCCGAATGCGTACTTGAACGAGGAAAGGAGGAGACAGCCATGACGAAGAAGGCTTTTAACCCGGGTGACTGGAAGAAGCCCCGGAAAAAGGAGATCCTTCGCTGCGCTCAGGATGACAGTACTGCCGGTCAAGCCAGCAATGACGAGAATCTGGCCGATGAGATCGAGCGGCTGACGCAGGTGGTGGAGGTGAGGAAGGTGGACATCACCGGTGATTATCATCAGTGGCTGGAGATTGGCTTTGCGCTGAAGGAGGCTCTTGGCGAGGAAGGCCGCAGTTACTTCCACCGGCTCTCCAGGTTCTATTCCGGCTACAACGAAGACGAGGCCGACAAGCAGTACGACAAGTGTATGCGCTCGATGGGCGATGGCATCCAGCCACGCACGCTCTTCTATTTTGCCAAGCTCGCCGGTATCCAGTTGAGGCCTGAAAGACCTGCCCCGGAGCCCATCCAATCCCCCAAGCGAGGGGTTGAGGGTTTTGAGGGTTTGAGGGAAAAACGGATGCCGACCTTTTCGCAAGACCTGAAGGGCAAACTGCCGAAGCTTTTGGACGAGATTGTATGTAACGCCATCTCTGATGAAGATGCAGATCTTCTCATCCTGGGCTCCGTAGTGGCCCTCTCCGCTTGCCTTCCCCACTTGTCCGGCGTATACGGCGACCGTCCAGTATTCCCAAACCTCTTCCTTTTTGTGACGGCGCCGGCATCCGCCGCTGCGTAAAGGACCGCGCGAAGGAATGCATTTACTGCGGCGAGTGCTTCTCCAAGAGAATGACGGAT
>ONFK01000064.1 GCA_900317065.1 uncultured Bacteroidales bacterium | reverse complement strand
GTGAGGGCGGGGATCTCTACTTTTTCCCCGGTCTCCTTCGAAATACCTTTGAGATAAAAAGGAGTATCTTTATCAAGTTTGTAAACCACCGCCATCAAGCCCAGGTCCTGGTCTAACGGATGGCGTTTCTCCACTATGTCATGGATTTCCAGCGCAAGTTCCGGGTAGGGCTTGAGCCAGCGCTCGATCTGGCCGCGATACAGATACTTCTTTGCGAGATCCATATCAGCTAACATGAATTTCGCCAGATCTTTGGGGGTGTTGGCTATCTGATGCCTGGAGGCATTGTAGGTGATGTTCAGATCCGCTATGATAAGATCCTCATCCACGGGCACGTTCTCCCCATCCATCGTGCGCAGGATCTCTCCCAGGTCCCAGCGCTTGAGTGGATCCTTGATAAGGAGCCCGCGGCATATCCTGGCAAGGGGGTCCGGCATGTCGGAAGGAACCGCAATCCGCCCCTTGGTCTTGGCGATAGCCATTTCTCCTTCCTGGGCCTTGAAAGCTCCCTCGCCCAGCCAAAGCGACAGTATGGTCATGCCCAGCGAATAGAAATCCGCCTTGGCGGTGAGCTCGCAAAGGGTCTTCCCTTCCAGGAAGATGGCGTTCCGCGGGTCGTACACCTCCGGAGCCGCGTAGATGGGGGTGCGCACCTGACTGGTGACGCAGGACTCGCCGTTCTCCATCACGTCTGCGATACCGAAGTCGCAAAGTACGCTGTCCCAGCTATCGCGGTCTTTCAAAAGGATGTTGGCAGGCTTCACATCCTTGTGGATGATGCCCACCTTGTGCATCTGGTCCAGGGCCATCGCGGTTTTCAGCGTTATGGCGAGGATGGCTTCAGCGTTGCCTTTGATGCCGGCTTCGGCCGCACTGCCCCCCGGGATGTACTCGAGAAGCTCGAAATCGCGGCCGTAGTCTATGATGTCGGCCAGATATCCTTTCCCCTTCAGTTTTTGAAGGGCGGGTATCACCTTCGTGTTGGTGTAAAACCCAGGGTGGCAGAGCTTCAGGGCGTATTGGCGGCGTTTGTCGGTAACGACATAGATATCGCCTTCGCCACCGCTCTGGAGGAATTTCACGATGGTATAGCTCTTCCCCCCGGCCTTTACGGTGTCGCCGGGGGAGTGGGCTCCGCCAGATGGAGCCGCCTTGGGGGCGTCTCCATTCGTTCCGGGTGCCGAAAGGGTAGCCTGCGGCGCGGTCAGCGTCGCCTGGGGTGCAGTTGCCGTCTTCTGGACCTCCTTCAATATGCTCTTCAAGTCCTGAGCTGCCATATACTATTCTTCCCTCTTATAAACTTTCCGTTCGCCAATCTTCTCGGTAAACTTCTGTGCCCCTTCCGTGCCTTCCGGCACTATGTCGGTGCGGACGCATTTAATCCACTTTCCGCCGAATTCCCTCACGGCGCACTGGTTGGGATTGTCGTGAAGGACGTGGCATTTATTGCATTCCCAGCACATTACATCGTCTCGGATGATGCCGTACCAGGTCTTTTCTATCACTTCCATCATAGCCACTTTGCGTGCGGTATAGTAGTTGCGCTGCTCCTGGGGCGTGGAACCTGCTGGTGGAAGCATCTCCTCCAGCACCTTGTTGGTTTCGACAATTGTCTTCTGGTATTCTGCGAGGATGTCTTCCCGGTTGCGGCCTATCTTACGCTGTGTCGCTTTGGGCTTCTCGGCCGTGGTGAATCCAACCTTTGCCATAAGCTCGCGCAGACGGAGTTCGCCCTCGGTGGGCCCCTGGGGCTCTTCTGCCGCAGCTCCTTCAGGAGCGGCTGTCTCGAGTTCGGCCTCCAGCTCGGCCAGTTTGCTCATCAGCCGGGCTGCCTCATGGACTTTCGGGTCCTGCTTTGCCTTTTCCACGGCCCTGCGTGCAGCCTTTGATAGGGGCTGATTGCATTTGCGGCAGAAAGAACGGAAATTGCGTGTGTTGCAGTTGGGGCAAATCACTCCGTCCGACGGCATTCCGCACTCCGGGCAGTCCATGTCGTCCGGGCGCATGGGGGCGCCGCAGAAAGTGCAGTAATCCACCAGTTTCCACCCGCATACCGGGCAGATTTCGAAGTGCTTCTCTATGGGGGCACCGCAGTGCGGGCATACACCCGAGGCCTCTTTGGTCTTGGTCTCGGTCTTGACGGCACTCTTTTCGGCCGTGCGCTCGCGTGTCCTGAATCCGGAGTCTTCCATAAATTTATAATTCTCCTAGTTGTTTCAGCGCTCGTTCTGCCGTGGGACTGAATCTCTCATTGGCTTCCTTTAGCAGCGAGATGGCATACTGGCGCTGGCCGGGATTTTTGTTATATAGCAGGATAGCATACCTCGCCTTGCATTCCGGGTAGCTGTCCTTTCCTTTCCAGTAGCACTTGCTCGCTTCTTCGTCCGAAGGGGTGACGCCGTAGCCTTTTTCGTAGGCGATACCGAGGTTGTACCAGGAGATGCCGCTGTCCGGAGCCATCTCGGTGGCTTTCTTATATGTTTCGAAGCCCTTTCTTTCATCCTTCTCTACACCTTCGCCGTCTATGTACATTCCGCCAAGATAACTGGCGGCGCTGACATTGCCGAAGGTTATGGCCTGCCTGAACCAGAAGGCGGCAGCCTCATAGTCATCCTGATAGTCCAGTTCCCCGTCTTTGTTGGGAATCCTGCCGTAGTAATATGCTTCACCGAGTTTGAAGCAGCAGTCCCCATTCCATTTCACGGCGCCCTTCAGGAACCATTCGAAGGCTTTGAGCCAGCATTCGGTTTCTTCTCCGTCACCGTTGTTCCAGTATTCGAACCAGCAGCATCCGAGGTAGTACATCGCGTATTCGTTACCGCGCTTGGCTGCCTTCATAAGGTAAGGTATCGCTTCGGTGTACTTATCATCCAAGTAAAGGTCCTTGCCGGTCCAGTAGTCGTCGGAATAACCGTCTATGGTTTCGTCTTCCGATGGGTCGGTATCGATGCTGAGAAGATTCTCATAGTAAACATCGTCATCCAGCATCATCTTGCCATACTGTGCCAGGGCGGCGGGATCTCCGTGAAGGGCCTTGATGCCGAGCTCCTTATCCTGCTCGCCGTACCAGTTGTCGATTTCATCCCAGTCCATATTGTACGGCACTCCGTCTTCCTCGTCCGGCCATGTAGTTGCTTCCTCATTAACATTGTCCGCACCGCTGAACATCGGCAGGCCGCAGTAATCCACCATACCCTTATAGATTTCTTCTTCGTCCGGAGACAATTCCCCGTCGGCTGCGATGGTCATGAAGAGCATGTCCGAAGTGAACTGCTTCTCTTCCGGTCCGAACTGCTTTATGCGTTCAATCGCTTCGTTGAGATCCATCTTCTCCGCCTCATCCAGATAATCCTGGAGAAGGTCGTCCTGCCCCTCGAAGTCATACTGGGCCTTGAGTCCGTCAAGTATCGTATTCAGTTCGTCGGCAAGGAGCTTCCCGTCGGAGCGGGCAGTCCCCAGACACACCGCAATAACGGCTGCAAGGTCTTCGAATGATTCCGGTCCTTTCATAGTTATTCCATTCTTATAAGGCCGTCCACGGCCTTGTTTACTTCTTCAAATGCCATATCCAGGATGTGCTGGGTGATGAAGCCCTCGATCTCGTAGCCATTGTCGGTCTCTAGAGCGATGACAATGTTGCCGTAGATGGGGTATCCTCCTCCGTAAAGCAAGGTGCCGGGCATATTGTCACCTACGGTCTTGTCGCCGTAGCCGTTGCGCGCTACCATAAAAACTATGTGCTGCCCTTTGAGCCCGAGATTATTGCTGACTGCGTTGAGTGCCGGGGTGTATCGAACCACCTCTACCCTGTCGCAGCCCATCCAGGAGGCGATTTCATCGCCAAGGGTATTCCAGTCTTCGTGTTCGCTCTGCTTGATGGTGGCTATTCCATAGTAGTTTACGAGGATGAAGGCCGGAGTGATGGCATCTTCCGGTTCTTCTGCAACCTCGGGCTCGGGCAGTCCGCACCTCTCGACAATCTCGCTGTAGAGATCCTCTTCATCTTCCGTCAGCTCGCCGTCGGCGCAGACTATTTTGGCGAACAGGTTGGATATCTGCTGTTTTGCGCCATCGTCCAGACTTTCGATGTTGGAGCAGGCTTCCTCAAAATTCATCTTGTCTCCTGTAGACATAATGAAGCCTAATACAGATGAATTCATTTCCCCGAAGGTCTGGAAAAAATCCCAGAGGATACTGAGTTCTTCCTCTTTAACTTCTCCATCAGAGGTGGAGAGTTCCTTCGCAAGGTTAAATATGGCTGCTAAATTGTCCAGATTTACTGTCATGTTTATGTAGTCTTAGTGGTTATACATATCAGTCAAACATTACTCTTGGGTTCATGAATTGGGGAGATTTCCACTCTATTCCATACTTGGCGAGCACGGCGCGCTTTACCGACCAATAGCCAAAGCAGAATCCCATCCCCCTATGTGTGCCTTTCAGTTGGCGGAAACATTCCTTCTCCACTTCTAAATAAATCTCTTCCCACTGCGGAGTACGCTCCACCGGGTCGAATAGCAGATGCTTTCCGTGTTTCTTGCAGAAATCCTGCATCGAAATGCCCTCGGTATCGATGTAGTCTTCGAGTCTGAGGATATCGGAATCGATGCTCTCCGGAGTGAGCCAGTCGCTTTTCTCTTCCGATTCTTCCACCCATTGTTTCTCCCGCTGAAGGATTTCCATGCAGAAACGGGGTGTATCGTATTCCGAGAGCTGCTCCAGAATGGCATTGCAGGCATAGGCCTTGCCGAGGGGGCCTTCCTCCGGGTCGTCCAGGCTCTCCAGCAAAAGCATGCATTCTTTCGCCAGGGGCAGGTTCCTGTAGGTTTCGTGCTCCTGGGAGTTGTGTCGCATGAGCTCCACTTTCTTGATTATCTTCTTCGCGTCGTTCATGGTGTCTATGCATAAGCGTCCCAGCGGCCGTCGTCTCCATCGGGCTCGTATTCGTCCGGCAGCCAGTATTTTTCTATTTCATCCTGATATTTGTTCAACAGGCCCCGCCTGTAGGCGATGATAACCTTGCTCTGAACGGAATCGTTTCCCAGCCGCAGGGCTTTGAGGCGGTAGACGGCTGCGTCGCGCTTGTCCTGGTCGGAAGGGTCGTACATTTCCAGGATGTCCGCGGTGAAACTGTAGCAGTTGGAATCTCCCATAAGCATGCCTCTATCGAGATAGTACCCCGCTTTCCTGCCGTCCTTTTCGAAGCCAAGGGCGCCATAAAAGTAATTGTAGGCGAGATAGTAGGCACATGTTCCTTCGCCAAGTTCCAGCCCTCTTTCAAGATTGTCCGTAAGCCAGCGCGTAAAATGCCGCTTGAGTTCGGGAGTTTTTCCTTCATACTCTTCTTCGGTACGGTCTGCGCTCAGCATGAAACAGGCCGGGCATCCTTTGCTCATGCCTTCGTACATCGTGTTTTCGTATTCTTTTTCCATGCCGTGTTCCCTGAACCAGTATGCCAGCTCAGCCCAGCAGCGCAGGCAGCCCTTCTCCGTCCCGGTCTTGTAGGCTTTGCGTGAGTCCTCATCCCTGCCAAGGGTTTCGTATGCATAGGCAAGCACGGAATACCATTCCGGGTTCGGCTCCGGGTCTTCCGCCAGAATAGTTTCGATTTCCCGTGCCACCACTTCCGGCTCTTCAGGTGCGAGCAATATCCCGGCGATGCGGTTGCGGGCATAGCGCAGACTGGCGGCTTCGCTTCCAAGACGCAGGGCCTCGTCGCGAAGGCGGGCGGACTCTTCAAGATCCACCCTGTCTTCGGCAGTATCGCCGTTGGCATACATGAGTGAGAGCATGTTGAAGGCGTCTGCAATCCCGGCCGCTACTGCCTCGCGGATATTTTTCTCGGCAATCTGTAGAGAGTTCTCCTCCGGCATTGTCACCAGATGCCAGCGGCCAAGTACGAATTTTGCGCAGGGATCGTCGGAGGCTTCGAATTGCTTGATGTCCTCTTTGCTTAGTCTTGCCATCTGGTCCCTGGTCTGGAACTGGCGGAAAAACTCACGGGTATTCTCGATCACGTATTCTACCTTCAGGGAAACGTAAAGGTAGAAATTCGTGTAGTCGCGCCCGTCTTCATCCAGTTTCCTGGCGCAACTTTCAGGAGTCAGCGAGTACTGCTTTCCGCAGTATTCCAGTACCACCTCTGCATCGGATGCTTCCACGACTCGGATGCTTCTGAACAGGCCCCCGGAATCTTTATATGGAAGAATCTTCCCGGCCGTGACATCGGCCTTGTCGTAGTCTGTCCGGTCGCAGAACCAGTTGTTTGTTCCAGGGTCGGAGGGGGAGTAGTCGACATCAATTATAAGTCGGGTCCATTTTTTCATAAGGCAAGCGGTTATGGATATTTTTGCTAATATAATAAAAAAGTAGTTAAATACTTGCAGGATAAATATTTTTACTTTATTTTTGCAGTGTACTATTATACTAATACACTTAAAATATGAACAAAAAGCTTTACAGAAGTAAAACCGACCGGCGCATCGCCGGAGTTTGCGGAGGACTCGGCAATTATTTCGATATCGACCCCACCATAATCCGTCTGGCCTGGGTGGTAGCCCTCTTTTTTGCCGGAGGCGGACTTTTCGCCTATTTGCTTGCGATGATCATAGTTCCTCAGGAACCCGAATACTTGCAGCAGTAGCCGTGAGGTAAATCGCCCTTGCGGCGAGGTGCGCGAAGTATGCCGCGAGCAGCAGGTGGATGGCCGCCGGGTTGCCGGGAACCTGTGTGCCGAACAGCCCGGGGGATAGCAGCAGCCCTGCGAACCAGACCGCAAAGAAAGCCACTACAGCCCAGATCATGGAATTTCTGATTCCTTTGGAAGCCGTTGCACCTATGTAGACACCGTCCCAGGTGAAGGCGGCGCATCCTATCAGAGGCATCACCGCCAGCCAGGGCAGGAACTGCCGGCACGCATCCACCACCACCGGGTCATCAGTCATCAGCCGCAGCATCGGCAGTCCGGCCAGCAGGTAGATGGCAATCCAGCTGCCCGCCACCCCGAAACTCCAGCGGAATGTACCCACTATGCTGCGCCGCAGCATCTCCTTGTCACGCGCCCCTATGAATCTGCCCGTCAGCGCCTCGCCCGCGTAGGCGAATCCGTCGGTGAAATACGAGAAGATCATCAGCAGGTTCATCAATATGTTGGCGCAGGCAAGGAGGACCTCGCCGGAACGCGCTGCCAGGACGGTGTAGCCGAAATAGATGCCCGTCATGCACAGCGAACGCACGAACAGGTCGGCGTTGATCTGGAAAAAAGATTTGTTCCCGTTTTCGGCCGTTTTTCGGAACAACACCCCACTTTTCGGGGTACTTGTTCCCGTTTTCGGCCATTTTCCGGAACAAACGGGAATCCGGTATCGGAAGCGGCAGATCGCCAGCGCCAGGATGAACCCGGTCCACTGGGCGATGACTGTGCCGAGGGCGATTCCCGGGAAGCCCAGCCCCTGCCAGCCGCCTATGCCGAGGGTCAGTATTATGCTGGAGGCGATGTTGACCAGGTTTACCGTGAGGTCGGTAATCATGCTGCTGAAGCTGTCTTGCATCCCTATGAACCAGCCTTTCAGGGCCATCAGGCTCAAGGTTGCGGGTGCTGCCCATATTCGTATGAGGATGTATTGCGCTGCGAGGATGGCGACTCCGGGGGTGGCGCTGCGGAACAGCAGGCTCAGCTTCGAAAGGGGCCATCCCAGCACCAGCAGTATCGCCGATATACCCAGCGCCAGTTTTAGGGCCCGCCGCAGGATGGGAACATATCCTTCGCTTTTCCCGTAAGCCTGTGCCGTCAAACCCCCGGTCGAGGCGCGGAGGAAACCGAAGTTCCAGTAGATTACATTGAGCACCATGGCCCCTGCGGAGATGCCGCCGATGAACTCGGCGCTGCTACCGGCAGCCGAATGCAGATGCCCGGCCACGGCGGTATCCACCAGTCCGACCAGCGGAACCGTGATGTTCGCGAGTATGCTGGGCAGCGCCAGACGCAGTATTTCCTTGTCGAGGGCTTTCACTTAACGCCAGGGAAAGAATTG
>ONFK01000090.1 GCA_900317065.1 uncultured Bacteroidales bacterium | reverse complement strand
GCTCTCGCGCTCCCAGACCTTCTCGGGGACGGGAACACTCAGGCGTGCCATACGTTTCGCTGCGGCGCAGAAATCCTGGCCGAAGCTGCGGAATTCGAAGCGAGGCTTGCTCTGCTCGCCGATTTTAAGTTCTGCCATAATAAATCTGGTTTAATTGTTCTTTACATAGTCGTCGTCAACCGCTGTGGTGGAGTTGGCCGTGCCCGGGGTAAAGGTGTCGGTGCGCATCCACTTGCCTGTTCCGTCAGGCACGCGGCTCCAGGAACCTGCATAGTTGGTGATACTTACGCCCCATGCACCGGCATCGTCCTTGTCGCCGCGCTGGAAGTGGTCGATCAATGTTCCCTTAGGATCGTACAGATCGACGCGTACGCTCTTCTTTGCCGAGAATCCGCTGGAGAAACCTCTCGCTGTCGTTCCCTTTGCGCCTATGATGGCAAAGAATCCGTGAGCGGGAATGACTTCTCCGTCTATGCCTGTCCAGCAAAGACCTTCGTCCTTATTGATCGTTACGCCGGTAAGTTTTACAGGATAATCGCTGCCGTTCCAGAGTTCGAAGAACTTTTCTTCATCGGCACCGGCTCCGTAAACCTCGTTCAGTTTGACCTTGGACCAGTCGGTGGCAGGGTCTCCCACTGTGTAGGTGTATTTGTCGGAAACGGTGGTGAAGTCGGCATCGTTGACTACGGTTACGGTAAAGCTTACTTCGGTGCCGTCAGCCATTGCGGGGATGGTTCCAGAATAAGTTGTGCCCGAGCCGCTCATGGCAACGTCGGTGCCGTTGTATTTGAGAGTGGCTTTCGTCACTTTCTGCAGACCGGTTACGGTAGCGGTGACGGTGACATCGGCGATCGATGTTGGCGCTTCAGGGGAGAATACGACCTTTTCTATGGTCGAGGGGCCTTTGTAAACCTCGTCTTTGACGCAGCCTGCAAATGCGAGCAGGGCTGCCAGGGAAACAAATAATATTTTTTTCATAACAGTCCGGTATTAGAAGTCGATTTCGAAACGAACACAAAGCATGTGGTAGTCAACGCCGGCCTTGCCGTCCGCGGTGACAACCTTGGTGTAATCCTTGACGGGTTTTCCTGCGGCATCCTTGCCGACATTCAGTTTGCCCTTGCCGTTTGCATAGCGGTCATTGTTGTTGTACTGGTAGTTCACCACGAACTTGACGTTGTCGTTCACATGCCAGTTGAGGCCGAGGGTGTATGCTTCGGCGGCACCGCCGTAAACATTTCCGTCGTTGAGGTCCACATTTTCATAGCGGGCGCAGAGTTCGAGATCGCCCCACTTGCGGCCGCGCTCCACCTTGGTGTACTTGCCGCCTCTGGAGTCATACTGCTGCTTGCCTCCGAAGAGAAGGTAGCCGGCCTGTACATACCATCCGCCGAAGTTCTTGGTCGCCGGGTCGGCGGCGTCGCTCTTGAAGTGCACGTTGTCGCCCACATAGGCTGCCTCGTAGCGCAGTCCGTTCCAGTGTCCGGCGAGTTCGACGGTCCACAGATTGTTATGGTCGAATCCGGGGAGATTGTTGGTGTCCACATACTTCTTGCGGTTGATGCTGGTGGAGTTGCGGCAGCTTGCGCGGTAAGTCCCCCATTCACCGGTTGCGAGGTCGGTGGTGGTGGTCCTGTAGGAATATGCGGCGCCGATGTGCAGGCTGGCGTTATCCATCTTGTAAAGAGGACGGAAAACCACCTTCGTAGTTAGAGAGTATCCGGAATTGCGGCCGAAATCCTTGTTGTTGTCGGCTACGTTGGTCCACTCTTCCTGGCCGGCGATCACCTGCGAGAAGGCTCCTGCGGAAACCCACAGCCAGTCCTTTGCATACTTGGCGTTGAAGCCGAGGTGGCGCGAAGGAGTGAGCGCGGAGCAGACCATAGGCCTCTCGATGAACTGCAGATAACGCGATGTGGTGTTGCGCTGGATGGAGAAGTTCTCCTTGAAGTTACCGACCTGCAGGTCGAGATTGGGCACGCCGGTGTAGCGGACGATAGCGTCCTTAAGTTCCGCAAGGCCGTTGGCGAGGTCCATGTCGAATTCCCCGTACCAATCCTTGTTGATCTGTCCCTTGACTGCAAAACGTGCGCGGCGGATCTGGGTTCCGTTGCCGATAGCGTCTGCATAGTCCGGGGCTCCGAAGAATACGGCGGCGTCGGCTTGCGCACGGACGTCGAACCAGAATTTATAGCCGCTCTTGGGCGACTCGAAGACCAGGATGCCGTCCTGTGCCTCGACGTCGAGAACGTCGGATTCGACAGCCACGCCGTACTGATTGTACTTGACTGCCTTCTGGGCGTTGACTGCCGTTGTTGCCAGCAGTGCGAGCGCGATTGTAAACAGAATTTTACGCATAGTTAATAATTAAATGGTTAGTTAGATTGATTTTATGAATTGTATCAGATTGTCTCCCCTCGTGAGGCCCAGTTTGGCCCTCAGCCGGGAGCGGTTTATTTCCACGCTTTTCGGGGTTATGTTCATCAGCGATGCTATGTACTTGCTGCTGAAACCCTGCCTGAGCAGGTTGGTGAGCTTGCGTTCTCCGTCCGTCAGGTTCGGGAAGAGCTCGGAAAGTCTCATGTTGAAATCTTTGTTCAGCACCTCGCTTTGTGCGTAAAAGTCGTTCATTTCCCTCGTGAAGTACATGCGCTCGCGAAGAGTGCTCAGCAGGGAGTCCGTAGCGGCGTTCTTAGCTTCTTCGTCATCCAGAGTCCGCAGTGCTTTGAGGTCCTCATACACCTTTTCCATGAACTCCTTCTGGTCGCTCACGCCAACCGCGAAGTCCACCAGTTCCTTACGCTTGATATCCAGTTTGTTGAGGAGATCCTTTTCGGTCATTTCCGCCTTCACTTCCAGGGCGGAAAGCGATTTCTGCGTGCTGTAGACCTGTTGCTCCCGGTTTGCCACTATCTGCCTGTGCATCGTACGTCGGTTCTGCCAGCGGGTATAGATAATCATCACCGCTGCCAGCACGGCCAGGCACAGCACGATCAGGTTTCCCGCTCCTCCGCCGTCCATGATCCTGCCGAGGCAGTAGGCGAACATCAGCGCCAGCGCGGGCGAAACAATTGCGGCTATCACTGCGAGGAGAATGTCCTGTCCGTCCGCAAGCGCCCTTTGGCGTGCGACGCTGATACCCAGGAGGGCCGCCATATACAAGCTGCCTGCCGGGAGAGGAGAGGCCGTCAACCCGACCATTGCCGGCAGAGGACTGCTGAAGAGGATGAAGGTCGCGGCCATAGCCAGCAGCAGGCTGAGGATGGACTGGGTGTTCGTGTCGAGTTCGTTGTCCGCAAGATTCCATTTCGCCTGCGTGACATGCCTGCGCGTGCAAAGCCAGAGGACCAGGGCGCATGCCGGAGCGCTCACGGCAGCGGTTTTGGCCCCTTCGTGAAGCGGTATCCAGGTGAATATGAGGGAGTTATTGATTGCAAAGGCCGCAATCAGTGCAAGTCCTGCGAAGGCCGCGAGCGGCATCATCCTGGCCTCCTGCACGGCGAGATGCGTCTTTTTCCCCCGCTGCCCAAGTGCGAACAGCATGTAGGCAAGCGCTGCGAGGCAGGCGCAGATGACGGGAGCGACGAACCAGGACAGGGCGTACGTAATTCCCGTCTGCCAGCCGAGTCCGTTCCCCGATGCCAGCCCGACTCCTCCGATAGCTGCCATGAAGGCGAAAGGCACCGCCGGATACCTGCTGAATCTACCCACAATCACGGAGGCGGCAACGGTGGCAATTCCTATGGGAAGGATGTCGTCAGACGCCGGCAAACTGCTTCCTACCGGCCATTGAATTGTAGGGAGAAAACAGGGTATGACGAGGGCGGCACCCAGGATTACAGGGGTGAGAATCCGTACACAGGTCCTCTCTCCCGCTCCGGAGGCGAGCACGCTGCCGCTGATGACCGGCAGGTCGCGGACCACCAGCATGACGCCGGCGAGCAGGGTGGAGATTATTATGTACGCGATTGTTTCCATCTAGAGGGCTCGCTTGATTGCCATGACCGACAGCTGCTCTGCAACCTTTACGGCCGCCTTTGCCAGATCTTCTATATGGAGGGCGAAGTAGCGGAGATGGAATTTTTCGCTCAGTTTCAGGTTATCCATCTGATGGAAGACCGTCCTTTTTATGGACTGGCTGAGTTTCACCGCCTCCTTCTCATAGAAATATACCTGTGCGGTAGTAGCTGCAACCGAGTGAGGTTCAGTAAAATAGGCCTTGGTTCCGGGGATGGAGCTCTCTACCGCGAGGGAAGCAAGTTCGCTGAGTTTCAGGAACTCCCTCTTGAGCTCGGCGGGAATGTTCGGGGCCTCGATCTCGAATTGCACGAGATCTACGCTGATTATGGAGATGATGTGGTCGAAGCGCTCAAGCAGACGCATGATGTCGCCTCGTGAGCGCATCAGGTACCCCTTTGAATACAGGGTGCCTTCTATCTCCCGGATGCGGGTGCCGGCGTCGGTTTCGAGAGCGGCGATCTTTGCGAGATTCTCCGCGAATCCGGCATTGTCGCCATAAAGATAATCCTTTACGCCGCCCTTGAATACCAGCAGCGCCCCGTCGATCGTAGAGAGCAGCCCATCTATGTTCTCTACCAGACGGGCCGCCTTTTTGCGGGAAAAAATATCAGAGAATCCCATTTGTGGTTCCGTTTACGTGTTATCAATCGTAAATATAAACCAAATAGAGTTATTTTCAAAGGCATGTAGAGAAATAAAAGGGCCTGCAACCGCGCTGCAAGCCCCTCTATAGAGGTTGATGTAGAGTTATTGTAGAGGTTTTGCGGCACTACACATTGAACAGGAAGTGCATTATGTCGCCGTCCTGCACGATGTATTCCTTGCCTTCGATGCCCATCTTGCCGGCGGCGCGGCAGGCGGATTCGGATTTCAGGGCGACGAAGTCGTCGTATTTGATAACTTCGGCGCGGATGAAGCCTTTTTCGAAGTCGGTGTGGATTACGCCCGCGGCCTTGGGTGCCTTGTCACCCTTGTGGATTGTCCAGGCGCGGCACTCGTCGGCTCCTGCGGTGAAGAAGGTCTGCAGGCCGAGCAGGCGGTAGGCGCCCTGAATCAGGCGCACCACTCCGGACTCCTCCAGCCCGAGCTCGTCAAGGAACATCTTGCGGTCTTCAAAGTCCTCGATTTCGGCTATTTCGGACTCCGTCTTGGCGGCAATCACCAGGATTTCCGCATTTTCGTCCTTGGTGGCCTCGCGCACGGCATCCACATACTTGTTGCCTTTCGCGGCGGAGGCGTCATCCACGTTGCAGACATACATCACCGGCTTGTTGGTGAGAAGGAAGAGGTCGCGCGCAATGGCGGCTTCTTCCTCGTTCTGGGGTGCTACGCTGCGGCAGGATTTCCCGTTTTGGAGAGCCTCCCGGTAGCGATACAGCAGTTCGCAGAGCTTCTTCGCTTCCTTGTCTCCGCCGGTCTTCGCGGCCTTCTCCGCCTTGGCGAGGCGGTTTTCCACGGTCTCCAGGTCCTTTATCTGGAGTTCCAGATCCACCACTTCCTTGTCGCGCACGGGATCCACGCTGCCGTCCACGTGAACTATGTTGCCGTCGTCGAAGCAGCGCAGCACATGCAGGATGGCGTCGCATTCGCGGATGTTGGCAAGGAACTGGTTGCCCAGACCCTCGCCGCGGCTCGCTCCCTTCACCAGACCTGCGATGTCGACGATGTCCACCGTCGCGGGAATCGTGCGCTGAGGGTGGCAGATCTCCGTCAGCACGTCCAGCCTCCGGTCCGGAACATTGGTGGAACCGAGGTTGGGTTCGATGGTGCAGAAGGGGAAGTTCGCGCTTTGTGCCTTGCCGGAACTCACGCAGTTGAAGAGAGTGGATTTGCCCACGTTAGGCAGTCCTACTATGCCGCATTTAAGACTCATTTCCTGAAATTTTGATTCAAAATCCAAAGGTACTGAATTTATTCGATACGGAAACTTAAAAAAACGTACTTTATTAATACGATTATTTAAGTTTCAGGGGGTTCAAAGTTCTTTGATTTTTCTATGTTTGCATTCGTGTTTGGATTATTGTTGTTCCTATTTCTCGGTCTTCCCGTCGCAGATGACGGGGGGCCGGGATTTCTGTTGATGTTCTGGAATGTCGAGAACTTCTTTACCGACCGGCCTCACTTCCGGGACAAATGCAACGGCATTGCCAAGACTGTTTTCCTTGCCGCCGACGAATATGGTTCCCTGCCCAATATAATAGGCCTTGCGGAGGTGGAGAACGGAGAGGCGGTCCGGCGCCTGGTAGCTTGGACCGGGCTTCGAAAACAGGGCTACGGCATCGTCCATTTCGATTCTCCCGACCGCCGTGGCATCGACTGCGCGCTCCTCTACCGCCGCTCCCGCTTCCGGCTCGCCTTCTCCAAACCCTGCCATCTGACCGACTCCCTCGGCCGCATCCTCCCTACGCGCGATATCCTGCTGGTAGTACTGGTTCCTGTCGCTGCGGGCGG
>ONFK01000273.1 GCA_900317065.1 uncultured Bacteroidales bacterium | reverse complement strand
GTTTCCTGATTATATTTATTGGTTCCTCCCCCACCCGGCCACGGGCTGTCGTACCCGTGCAAATCCTGCACAGGCTCAACGGCAACAGTCACGCCCAGCAGATCGGGGATGGTCGAATCAGGGACAAACGATGCAATAGCGCCGCTTGCGGTGTCCACCAGCATCCCGGCCTTGCGGTCAACAAGGGAAGTGCGGATGTATATGCCAAACGGCTGATGAAGGCGAAACCTTCCAATAGCTGGCCGATCATGGGCCTGCTGCTCGGGCGCTTCTTCCTGGCAATCGCCTTCGTGCTGGTTGTAATCTCCACCCACTTTGATCTTGCAGGATGGACGGCCTTGCTGCTGATTATCGGCGGTGTGGTGTTTTTCCTTGTCTCAAGGCGCCGTGTTCGTGAGCGCAGCGCTTCGCTGGAGAGCACCTTCTTCGACAATCTCAACGCCAAGGAAGTCCAGGCACGGAAAAACGCACCTGTCACCGCCTCCATCAAGGCCAAGATGGCAGGGTACGACGTACACCTCGACAAACTGGAGGTATCTGCGGATTCGTCATACATCGGCTTGATGCTCAAGGAGATACCCATTCGCGACGAATCCGGGGCTAACATTGTAAAGATAACCCGCGGAAGCCATGTCATACTTATCCCAGATGGGGAACAAAAGGTATATCCGGGTGACGAACTGCTGACGGTAGGGACAGAAGAACAGCTTGCCGCACTGAGGGAGATGTTCAAGGCGTCGATTGATGCACAGCCTGAGGATCAGTCCGATTTTGACGTTGAAACTGTAGAAGTGAAAGATGACTCCTATCTGAACGGAGTAAGTCTTAAATCCCTCGACATCCGCAAGTCCAACTGTATGGTAATCAGTGTTCTACGCGGCGACAACATGATCATCAACCCCCGCGCCGAATTCGTTTTCGCACCTGGCGACGTGGTCTGGATTGCCGGAGATACCGCTTCGGTAGAGTATCTGAAAGGGTAGCTACCTGTCAGCGAATGCAGTGAGGTTCAGGACTATGCTGCCGTAAATTGCCATACGCGTGTAGGCGAAGCTGATGCTGAACCACTTCACTGGCTGGACAGACACTCCGCCGCCATAGTTGAAGTAATGGCTGCGGCTGCCTTTGGTTACATCGTAGGGATGATACCAGTCGGGGTATTCGCTCCCGTCCAGATACATCTCGTTTCCTCTTGTAATGCCTTCGTTGGTCTGCGCGTAGCCGGCAAGGGGAGTGACCCTTAACCATGGCAGGACGGGGAACTGGTAGCCGAGGTTGATGCACAATGCAACGGTGTCGTTCCAGTCGGTATCGGTCACCCTGTTGGAATACTTGTGCTGCGGGCCGTATTTGAGATAATCCAACTGGCCGCCGAAAGCGCTTACCGAAGCTCCTATGCCTACACCCTCGTAGGGCGTGCCGGAGCCCACCTGACCTATGCAGAGGCCGGCCTCGAAGCGGCCGTTATTGTTTGATAAATCGAACCATTGAGCATAAGCAGCACTTGCCGAGAAGACAAGTGCTGCAATCATTATAATCTTTTTCATCATCAGTTATTTCAACAGGTTGCCGAGAATGGATCGGGTGAGCGTGCGGGTGGCTGTGCTGGTTGCGCTCTTGATCGCCTTGTTCGCGATATCCTTTCCGCTGCTAGATTTGGATTTCTTCCCGGTCACGGAGTTGGCGACAGCCGTTCCGACGGAAGCCGTGACGCTGGTGATAACCGCGCCGGCCGCAGCTTTGGCTATTTTGCTGAAGATGCTGGTAGTGCCCTTCGAGTTTCCGTTCACCTTGGCGGCCTTCTCGCTCTTGACTTTCTGTTCCTCGATTGCCGCTGCCTGGGCCTCCTGCTCTTCGGCGGCGCGCTGCGCATCTGCAAGCAGCACTTCGAAGGCGCTCTCGCGGTCGATGGGATTGTCGTACTTGCCGGCAATCATCGAGGAGTTGATGAGCTGCTTGCGCTGAGCTTCGGTGATGGCGCCTATCTGGCTGAGAGGGAAGAGTATCTTCGCGCGCTGCACGATCTGGGGAGCGCCCTTTTCGTTCAGGAAAGACACGAGAGCTTCGCCGGTGCCGAGTTCCATTATGGCGTCAGCAGTCTTGAAGGAAGGATTGGCCCGGAAGGTTTCCGCGGCTGTCTTGACTGCCTTCTGGTCTTTGGGAGTATACGCACGGAGAGCGTGCTGCACGCGGTTTCCGAGCTGTCCGAGTATAGCTTCGGGGATGTCGGTAGGGGACTGAGTGATGAAATATACACCCACGCCCTTTGAACGGATGAGACGGACTACCTGCTCGATCTTGTCTACAAGCGCCTTGGGAGTCTCGTCGAAGAGGGTGTGCGCCTCGTCGAAGAAGAACACGAACTTGGGCAGGTCCA
>ONFK01000060.1 GCA_900317065.1 uncultured Bacteroidales bacterium | reverse complement strand
GTTCGTGCTGATTCTCTCGAACATAGTGATTTCCCTGATCGCTCCGATAGTGCCCGACAAGGTGCACATCCCCGTATACATCGTGGTGATCGCCACATTCGTGACTGTGCTGCAGCTGCTTATGCAGGCCTTCACTCCCGACGTCTACAAGACCCTTGGGCTCTTTATCCCGCTTATCGTGGTGAACTGCATCATCCTCGGCCGCGCCGAAGCCTTCGCCAACAAGAACGGAGTCTGGGATTCGGCCCTCGACGGAATCGGAATCGGCCTTGGTTTCACCCTGTCGCTGACCGTCATCGGCATCGTCCGTGAGATTCTCGGCAGCGGCGCCGTGTTCGGATGGAAGTTCATCAGCGGCGACGGCATCCTTGCATTCGTGATGGCTCCCGGCGCGTTCCTCGTGCTCGGCTATCTGATGGTTCTGTTCAATAAACTCGCTAAAAAGTAGGACGTTATGGAATATCTGCTCATCATCATCTCGGCGATTTTCGTCAATAATATCGTCCTGGCGCAGTTCCTCGGAATCTGCCCCTTCCTGGGCGTGTCGAACAAACTGTCCACGGCTTCCGGCATGAGCCTCGCCGTGTGCTTCGTCATCACGCTCGCAACCGTTGTCACCTTCCTCATCAACAAGTATCTGCTTGTTCCCTTCGGCCTCACCTTCCTGCAGACCATCGCCTTCATCCTCGTGATCGCGGCGCTGGTGCAGATGGTCGAGATCGTGCTCAAGAAGGTGTCTCCTTCGCTCTATCAGGCGCTCGGAATCTTCCTTCCCCTCATCACCACCAACTGCGCCGTGCTCGGCGTGGCCATCAACGTGGTTACCAAGGAGTTCACCTTCGGGGGAGAAGCCCACATGCTCGGCCTGGGCGAAGCGACCATCTACGCGTTCGCCACTTCGCTCGGCTACGGCCTTGCAATGGTGCTCTTTGCGGGAATCCGCGAGCATCTCGCACTCAACGAGGTGCCCAAGGCCTTCAAGGGACTGCCCATCGCATTGATATCTGTGGGTATCATGGCTCTGGCATTCCTTGGATTTTCCGGAATTGTTTAATACATTTGTATAACTAAAACCTTATTTTTATGAAAAAGATTTTTGCAGTCCTTTTTGCAGTGTTTGCTTTCGTAGCGATTGCTTCTGCAAACAACTACTCTGTTGATGAGGCGGCAGTTGATGCCATTTTCAGTGAAGCTGTAATGGAAGCGTCAGCATCCTCCATGTCAATGGCGGAAACAAGCGTATCATCTGTGGGCGGAGATCCCCAGATAACTAATGTGATTGCCCTCGTGGTCGACTGGGTCGGTCTTGGCGGAATCGGTATCCACAGGCTTATTCTTGGCACAAAACCCATTAACTGCCTTTGGTATTTCCTTACCATTGGAGGTATCTTCGGAGTTGTTCCCCTTGTAGATGGTATTCTCCTTATCGTAGACCTTGTCAAGGGACAGGCCAACTGGCTGGACAATCCTGCATTTATAATGTGGATTTAGCCCGGTTTCCAATGGCGGAAAAAAACTCTAAAAGGGCGATCGCATCCGGTCGCCTTTTTGTTGTTTCAGTGCTGTACTGTGTCTTATTCTGTGTGCCCTGTGCTGCGCAGAGATGGTTTACTGTAGAAGAACAGACCAAAACCGCGACAAATGGAAAGATGCGTGTGGCTGATAAGAAGTTGTATTACACTAGGGGATCACGTCTTATCGTGTCGTTTGGAAATGGACCCTCAACATATTACATGCTGAGCAATCCATTTGGAGGGACTGATATATACTATCCCGGGAAAAATGAGCTCGCGGTCCTTGATCCAGGTATGTTCAATACTTCGGATGAGCTTCTGTGCATCTTTGCAGACGGTCAGGGATCAGACCTTGGTCTTTCCAGAGAAGGTTATGCTTTTAAATCCACATTCAAGGATGGGGATTATACCGTCCGGCGATACGAACCTCTGAAATCTGGTTCCATGTGCGCCATGGTGCAGTTAGCCATGGACTCTTCCTATCATCCGGTCAGTTGTTTTTATTACGATAAAAAGGGACAGGTCATTACCAAGACGTATCTGTCACATTATACCGAATTGAAGGGCTTTCATTTTCCGATGCGGGTCACTGAAATATCTTATTTTGGAGAGCAGAGGGATTCTACCGTCAGGCTAGATATATATAGTAATCTTCGTATTGATGAGCGGGAGGATATGCATGATTTTAAGGTTCCTTCCGATGCCGTAGTTATTGACATTAAGAAGGGATTGAAGGATTTTAAAGGTAAATGATGAAACAGACCATTTGTGCGCTTTTGTCGTTGTTCCTGTTTATGTTCCATTCAGGTGCATCGGCCCCCGTCGATAGCACTGGCATCCTCCATTTCAGCAACCCTTCATGGCCCGAAGTTGCCGGCCCCCTGTCGTTTGCAGACAGGATTTTGAATAATTCATTTATCTCCCGCTCCAGAGGTATTTATTCTCTCCGGAAGAAGGTTCTGGAGGTTTTTACCCCAACATTTGACATAACTTCTTCCCAAATAGGGACAACACGTGCACTCAATCCTGCATTCTTTTCCTATGCTCTAGGAAGTCATATGTATGAAGATGCATCAAGGCTTCTTTTCGCCGAGGGGCTCTTCCACCCATCCGATACTCTTGATTATCTCCGCGGTCTAGTCTGCTATGACATCCACGACTTCTCTCTTGCATATGAATATTTCCGCAAGATTCCTTCTGACAGCCCCTACAGCGTTCTTGCGAAGTCTTTCCTTGATGTATGGGAAAACTCTCCGGAAGCAGATTACCACAAGAATCCTAAGATTGCCGCCGTAATGTCGGCAATTATTCCCGGATCTGGGAAAATATATGCAGGAGATGTCGCCAGCGGCTTATCCTCTTTTCTGATAGTGGGAGCATTGGGTGGAATGTTCGCTGATTCCTGGAATAAAAAAGGCTTAGACAACTGGAGGACCATTGCCCTTGGTTCTATTCTTGGACTTTTTTATACGGCAGATATTTATGGAAGTTATCTATCAGTATCCATAATCAAAGACAGTCTTAACGATGCTCAGAAAACCACATTGCTTTTTAATCTGCGTATTCCTTTGCACAGTTTTTAACCTGCGTGCTCAAGATGCAGATCTTTCAGCTGCTCTCTGTGAGATGGCAGCCTGGGAATCCGGCAGTGCTATTATAGGGGATTCCTTGCTTTTCAGGAAGGCAACTTTTCTTATGGAAGCGGGCAAGCCGGCAGCAGCTTATAGTACCTTGTGCCGCATTTCACCTTTTGGCAAAGATGTTGGTATGCGATGGGATTTGCTGCGTAAAAAAATGATTTGTGCATGGGAGGCTGGTATGATGGATGATTTCTGCGCAATGCTGGATGAAGCATGTGCCGAAGGCATCGTTTCTTCGCCTGCGCCCTCTGGGAAACTGCGGCGGCGCAACCCAAATGCAGCGATGCTGATGAGTGTCATACCAGGCCTTGGGCATGCATATTCTGGGGAATGGGAAAAAGCCGGCCGCAATTTTCTTGTAGAATGCGGCATTCTCTCTGCAATGTCATTTGCCTTCTGGTCTGGTCTCCCGCTGACTGCAATTCTGGGTGGAGGAATACTTCTTTACGAGACACTCCCCGCAATCACAGCGGACGCAACAGCATGTGCTGGGATATATAACGATAAGGCACGAAAAGAATTCTTCACACCTGTTTACATGGAACTATCAGCCTGTGAATAACAATAGATAGCTTTAAATTACCTATGTTCAGGATTCTTGAGAAAAAGGCGCTCAACCCGACCATCTGCAAGATGGTGGTCGAGACCCCGCGCACTCGGTGTCGGTGCCCAGGTTGGTCTCGAGTACATCTTCCCCAGCTTCCCTCTTCAGATTTCGCTTGACTGGCGCCCCGTGTTCGATCTCATTCCTTCCACCGGTTTCGGCTGGCAGAGCGTGGGTCTCGGCATCCGCTACGCTTTCTGATAGAACGTACGTTTTTTGACTGATCGGTATGCAAAACTCCGCGTTTTGCATACCGTTTCGCTTTTTTGGGAGGAGATGTATGCAGAAAGGGGCGATTTGCATACAAGTCTGGCGAATTGGGGGTGGATGTATGCAAAAAGGGCGGTTTTGCATACGGAGTGTCGGAAAAATGCGTAACTTTAAGGCAGATAACCAACTGAATATGTTCAAGATTCTTGAGAAAAAGATGCTCAACCCTACCATCTGCAAGATGGTGGTCGAAGCTCCGCGCATCGCCAGGGCCGCTCTTCCCGGGCAGTTCCTGATTGTGCGCGCAGATGAACCCGGGGAGCGTATCCCTCTTACTATCAGTGATTTCGATCGTGAAGCCGGAACGGTGACAATTGTCATTCAGCCTATCGGCGCATCTACACGCAGCATGGTGAACGACTTCTCCGAGGGAGATTCCTTCGCCGACGT
The DNA here is from genome assembly GCA_900317065.1 of uncultured Bacteroidales bacterium. Taxonomy (GTDB): domain Bacteria; phylum Bacteroidota; class Bacteroidia; order Bacteroidales; family UBA932; genus Cryptobacteroides. Next base: position 3,895 of record ONFK01000060.1, on the reverse strand, counting down.
GGCAGGCCCTCTGGGAAACCCTTCCGAGTTCGTGAAGATGAGTCCCGAAGAGCTCGCCGCCCAGCGCGTGGTGTTCATCGCCGGAGGCCTCGGCACCGCACCTGTCTATCCACAGGCCAAATGGCTGCACGAGCACGGAGTGCCGGTGGACGTGATCATCGGCGCCCGCACCAGGGACCTGCTCATCTATGAGGAGGAATTTAGGAGCGTGACCGACAATCTCTATATGTGCACGGACGACGGCTCCTATGGCTTCAAGGGCGTGGGAACGGCGCGTCTGGAAGCGCTCGTGGCGGAAGGGAAGAAATACACGCAGGCGGTCGCCATCGGCCCCATGATCATGATGAAGTTCTCGGCTCTCACCTGCAAGAAGCTCGGCATTCCCATCTGGGTCAGCATGAACACCCTGATGGTGGACGGCACCGGAATGTGCGGGGCCTGCCGCCTGAGCGTCGGCGGAGTGACCAAGTTCGCGTGCGTGGACGGTCCCGAGTTCGACGGTTATCTTGTTGATTTTGACGAAGCTATGCGGCGTGCCGCTCAATATAAGGCCGAGGAGGGCCTCTCAAATGGCAAATAGAATCCCAAGGGTGCCTGCCCGCGAGCAGGATCCGAAAGTGCGTGCGCACAATTTCGACGAGGTCTGCTACGGATACAATCTGGAAGAGGCGCAGCTGGAGGCTTCCCGCTGCCTGCATTGCAAGAATCCGCGCTGCGTGGCGGCCTGCCCCGTGGCCGTCAAGATTCCGGATTTCATCGAGCGCATAGTCGCCGGGGATATCGCCGGCGCGGCCGCAAAGATTGCGGAAGATTCATCGCTGCCTGCCGTCTGCGGCCGCGTGTGCCCCCAGGAAAGCCAGTGCGAGGGTTCCTGCGTGCTGGGCGTGAAGTTCGAGCCGGTGTCCATCGGCAAGCTCGAGAGGTTCGTCGCCGACTGGACGTTCGCGAATGCCGGAGATGGTTTGATAAAGGTCCCCCGCGACAGCGGGAGGGCCGATAATGGACACCGCAAGGTGGCCGTTATCGGCTCCGGCCCGGCAGGCCTTGCCTGCGCTACGGACCTTGCCAAAGCCGGCTACGACGTCACCATCTTCGAAGCCCTCCACAAACCCGGCGGAGTGCTCGAATACGGTATTCCCGAATTCCGTCTCCCGAAGGAGAAGGTGCTGAAACACGAGCTCGATGAGGTGCGCGCCCTGGGCGTGAAGATCGAAACCGACGTCATCATCGGCCGCACCGTCACCATCGACTCCCTCATGGACAAAGAGGGCTTCGAGGCCGTGTTCGTGGGCACCGGCGCCGGTCTCCCGAAGTTCATGGGCATCCCCGGTGAAAACCTCAACGGAGTGTTCTCCGCCAACGAATTCCTCACCCGCAACAACCTCATGAAGGCCTTCCGCGACGATTATCGCACCCCCATCCATGCCGGGGAGCGTGTCTGTGTAGTGGGAGGCGGCAATGTCGCGATGGATGCGGCCCGCACGGCCCTGCGCCTCGGTGCCGAAACGACCATCGTCTACCGCCGTACCGAGGTGGAGCTTCCCGCGCGAAAGGAGGAGGTTCATCACGCAAAGGAGGAAGGCATCGACTTCAAGATGCTCACCAATCCCGTGGAGATCCTCGGTGACGAGCGCGGATGGGTGCGCGCCCTGCGCTGCGTGCGTATGGAACTCGGCGAACCCGACGAAAGCGGTCGCCGTCGTCCCGTCGAGGTGGCTGGCTCCGAATTCGAGATACCTACCGATACCGTGATCATGGCTCTCGGCACTTCGCCCAACCCTCTGATCGCCCGTACCACACCCGGTCTGGAGACTACACGGCGCGGCGGCTTGGTCGCCGACGAAGCCGGCGCAACCACACGCCCCGGCGTGTTTGCGGGCGGCGATGCCGTCACCGGTGCCGCTACCGTGATCCTCGCGATGGGTGCCGGCCGCAAAGCCGCCGCCGCGATCGACGAATACCTGAAGAGCAAGTAGCCCTCTGCGGTCCGGCCGGACCCTGTTCGGCCAGTCCCTAGTGCTCCCGGTCGGTCAAATTCTGTAGGACCGGGAGCAAAAAAGGCCGAAAACGCTCCCGGTCGGCATTTTTTTGTAGGACCGGGAGCACTTTTTAAATATCCCATGATTTCTTAGCGTCTTGGGATGGCGAGAGGGGATAGTTGACTGCTGCAGCCGCTCCCGGCTGCGGGAGTAACAATTAATTGTGATTCCCGGAAAAGGGGGAATTTCGTATATTTGTAATGTGGAGAATTATCGGATTATAAGGCCTCAGGCATCGGGGGCGTTCGAAGAAGCCCTGGAAAGCGTGGTGCGGCAACTGGAAGTTTGTTCCGAAAAACGGCCTGAACCGGGAACAAAGCGGCGGAAACGGGAAGTTTGTTCCGAAAAACCACCCAAACCGGGAACAAACCGGTGGAAATGGCAAGTTTGTTCCGAAAAACGGCCTGAAACGGGAACAAACATCCCGAATCGGGAACAAAACGGCAGAAACAGTGCACGAAACATCGGGCCCCGCAACAGAACAGAGAATATGAACGGGAAAAGTATACTAATCGTCGCAGCGGTTGCCATGATGGCGGTCCTGCCCTCATGCACCAAAACAAAGTACGCCGACAAGTACGGCTTCCTGCCGGAAAACGACGCAATCACCAACTCCGAATCCTTCCAGCGCTGCCTCGACGGCGGCGGCCGCATCATGGTCCGCAAGGCCGGCGAATATAAACTCTGCCGCACCATCTATCTGGATTCCGACACCGAACTGCAATTCGCGGAAGGTGCCATACTCAGCAGGGCCGCGGACAGCGAAGGGAAGGTGGCGCGCTTCGTGCTGCTGAACCGCGGTGCGCTCACCCGCGAATTCAACGAAAACATCTCCATAAAGGGCCTGAACCTGCGCTGCAACGGCATCGACTCCGGGTCGGGCATCGAGATGGACATCCCTCCTATCGTGGGGATGATCTGCCAGACAGCATTCTTCTATGTACGCAACCTGCACATCGACGACTATACCACCATGGACCTGCCTCCCCACGATTTTGCAATCCAGATCTGCACCTTCGAAAACGCGCTGGTGGAGAACGTGCACATCGAGGGGATGAAGGACGCCGTCCATTTCGGCCCCGGGCGCAACTTCGTCGTCCGCCACGGAGTGTTCAAGACCTACGACGACCCCATCGCGCTGAATGCGCACGACTATACCACCTCCAATCCCGAGCTCGGATGGATAGAAAACGGCGTGATCGAGGATTGCGTGGATCTGGACGACCCTGCGAACGGCACCACCGGCTTCTTCGCCCGCATACTGGCAGGCGGCTGGCGTGACTGGGAACCCGGGATGGAAATCCAGTCTTCAGGAGATGCGGTGGTCTGCAGAGGCCGCATCTACCGCAGCAACGGCCCCAAGGTGAAGCAGACCTTCGTCTCCACCTGCCGCCCTGAGCACGCCGAGGGCACGATGACCTACCCCGACGGCATCACCTGGACGATGAGCCAGAACCGGAACATCTGCCACAGCTGCGGCGTGCGCAACGTGGTGTTCCGCGACATCCACCTAGCCAAGAAACGCAAGGTCGCCCTCTGCCTGCACTTCGACCACGACCAGTACTCCCGCAGTTTCTATCCTTACGCGGAGATCCCCGTGCAGAGCAACATTGTGTTCGAGAGAGTGTTCGTGGAGAATGATATCCCCACCCTGATCCAGAGCCGTACGCCGGTGGACAGCATCATCGTGCGCGACTCCCGCATAGGCAGCAGTGACATCCGCATGCTGCACGCCCTCGACACGGAGGGGATGGTGTACGACACCACGGTCGTGAAGCTGCAGAACGTGGAGGCGGATGACATCAATTCCATCGTCCGCACCGCCGGACGACCGGTCAAGGTGCTGGGTGCTGGTG
>ONFK01000250.1 GCA_900317065.1 uncultured Bacteroidales bacterium | reverse complement strand
GGTGTCTGGGCTCCGGCCATACGATATCACGACGGATGGTTCTACATTTATTGCGGAGACCCGGATCGCGGCATATTTATGGTGAAGACTCAGGATCCGTGCGGCCCGTGGGAGGACCCTGTCTGGGTTTACAAGGGCCGCGGATTCATCGATCCCTGCCCTTTGTGGGACGATGACGGCAAGGCCTACCTGAGCCATGCAGCCGCAGGCTCCCGCGCCGGGCTCAAGAGCGTCGTGTTCGTTGCGCCCATGTCGCCGGACGGCACGAAACTCATCGGTCCGTCCCGTATGGTATTCGACGGGCATGAAACCCAGCCGACCATAGAGGGAACCAAGATGTACAAGCGTGATGGAAAGTATTATATCTTCTGCCCTGCAGGCGGAGTCAGGACGGGCTGGCAGACAGTGCTTCGCTCCGATGACCCCTTCGGCCCTTATGAGGAGAAGATAGTCATGGCTCCGGCGGAAGGCACCATCAACGGACCTCATCAGGGAGCTTGGGTGGATACTCCGCAGGGCTCCGACTGGTTTATTCATTTTCAGGACAAGGGGGCTTATGGACGCATAGTGCACCTGCAGCCTATGGAATGGAAGGAGAATGGCTGGCCGGTAATCGGAGAGGATGCGGACGGAGACGGCTGCGGAGCACCGGTCCGCAGTTGGACGGCCCCTCACGGTGTGACGAATATCCCCTACAATGAATGGGATCACAGCCGTGCCAAATCTGCGTACAAACCTTATGGACTCGACCTTGAGTGGCAGTATCCTGCAGTGCCTTCACCCTATTGGCATTATGCTCTTCCGGAGGGGGGAGTAAGACTTTTCTCCGTAGAGCAGGGAACCAACTCGGGAAAGAACCTGTGGAATTGCCGTAACCTGCTCACACAGAAGTTCCCGGAGGAACGCTTCAAGGTATATGCAAAGCTGGTTTTCAAACCTCTTCAGGGGTTGGGAGAAAATGCGGGGATGGTGGCGATGGGTTCAAGCTATGCCGGACTGCGCCTTACTGACGATGCGGGCAGCGCCAGGCTTCAGTACATAGTCTGCGAAGATGCCGAAAACGGTGGCGCGGAGAAGGTGGAAGAACTGCTTGCCCTGCCTTATGAATCGGGCAGTGCTACGGTATGGGTGATGATGCAGGTTTATCCACGCATTGAGGAGAACGAGGTGGTGGCCAGGTTCAGTTACAGCCTGGACGGCAAGGAATACGTCAAGATGCCAAACGGTTTCGTCTGCCAGCCGGGCAGATGGATAGGCAGCAAGTTCGCTTTCTGGTGCAACCGTTCCAAACCAAAGAACGACGGTGGACATCTGGATATTACGGAATTCCGGATAACCCGCGAACTCGGCGACCATAACTCTTACCAGTACGACGAGTCGAAAGTCCCCGAGTATCAATTGCCGGATGCGCTGACATTGAATAATGGAAAGCCAGTCCGCAGCATAAAGGATTGGGAGAAGAAACGCAGGCCGGAACTTCTGGAGATGTTCGCATCCGAAATATATGGCAAGGCACCGGTCGGCCGTCCGGACGAATTGCATTTCAGCGTGTTGGAAACCGGTGACGTCTTTGGAGGAAAGGCAGTGCGCAAGCTTGTCCGAGTGTGGTTCGATGCGGCTGAGACACAGGGGCTTACGCTGCATCTGTATACCCCTGAATCCAGCTCCGGTCCCGTCCCTGTCTTTCTCGGAGCGCATTTTACGGATGATCTGACCGTCAAGGCCTACCGCTGGCCTTTCGAATATGCCATCGACCACGGATACGGGGTTGCTACTTTCTGCTATGAGGATGTGGATCCCGATTTCGATGACGGATTCAAAAACGGTGTAATAGGTTTCTATGGTCCCGAAGAGAGGAAGGGCGATTCCTGGGGAAATATCGCCGCCTGGGCCTGGGGCCTTTCAAGGGCATTGGATTATCTTGAAACCTATGAGGATGTGGCGGCGGACAAGGTCGCAGTCCTCGGGCATTCCCGCCTTGGCAAGACCGCTCTCTGGGCAGGTGCAACCGACCCCCGTTTTGCGCTCGTCATCTCCAATGCATCCGGCTGCGGAGGTGCAGCCATCTCCCGCAGGCGCTTTGGGGAAACCCTGCGCCGTATAGGCAGTTCCTTCCCTCACTGGTGGTGCCCGAATTTCTTCAAATATGCCGACAACGAGGACCTGCTGCCGGTGGACCAGCACGAACTTCTTGCGCTGATCGCCCCGCGCCCGCTGTATATTGAAAGTTGCTCCGAAGACCTCTGGGCGGATCCTTACGGAGAGTACCTCAGTCTGGTAGAGGCTTCTAAAGTGTATGCTCTCTACGGTCTGGAAGGGTTCACTTCAATCAGGATGCCTGAAGTGGAGAAACCCGAGGTCCACGGCCTTCTGGGGCATCATATCCGCGCCGGCAAGCACGACATTACCCTATACGACTGGGAGAGGTATATTGTATTCGCAGACAAGTACCTGAAATAAGATACGATAATAATTGTCAGTTAATACCGTGCCCGTGCACGGAAACCAAAAAAAGTTGCTATATTTGCGTGCCCATATAACAACTTTTAACCAATGAGGTTCTATCAACTGGCAGCAATAATCGCTTCTGCAGCACTCTGTACTGCATGTTGCACCGATGGCAAAACTGTGGAGTCCCTGTACGAAGGGCTTCCTTTCGACATGGCCGTAGTTCAGGTACCGTCCATTCCTTCACATAGCGTCAGCATCGCCGACTTCGGA
>ONFK01000305.1 GCA_900317065.1 uncultured Bacteroidales bacterium | reverse complement strand
CTTGCCGATTTCGGAATAAGCCCCGAGCAGGCGGGCCGCGAGTCCGTCACAGAAGTCGAAAACAACGGCCGCGAGCATGAACAGAAAGGCAAGTTCCAGCTTTCCGCCGCCAAGCGTAAGTATTATGCCAATCACCCCGCAGAGAAGGTTCAGCGAGGTGATTGCATTCGGAATATGTTTTCTTACAGACATTTACTTGACTCCAATCTTCTTCTTGAGATCCTTGGGAAGAGCATCCTTGTGAAGGAGGATATCCAGGGTCTGGCCCTTGACATAATTCTCGGTAACGTACCAGATTCCCTTGTACTTGCTGTTGGTACCCCAGGAGTTCTTAACCATATAGTATTTGGTGCCGAACTGGTCGTGGGCGATACCGAAGATCTGCATTCCGTGGTCGTCGGTGATGGTCTTGTTGTCGAAGCCCTTCTGACGGAATTCCTGGTCGGGAACGATTTCGGCAGGTGCCTCTATGGGAGCGGGCTTGCCTTCTTCCTTGCCGACCCAGTGCTCCTGGTCGGAGCCGCCTTGTTTGATGACGGCCTTCGGATCGATCAGGACGCCGATTCCGTTGCGCGTAAAGCCGGGCTCACTCACGTCGGCGCCCCATGCTGCGGTATATCCGGCACGGATGGCATCGTCCAGCACCTTCATGAACTCGTCGATGGGCACATTGAAAGCCTCGTCCCAGCGCCAGTTGTCACTCACCTCGATGGCGAAGGAAGTGTAGAAAGGATGATGGGTGAAGGAAGTGAGCGTAACATAATCGTCCGGGTTGAACTTGAGGGCGTCGCGATATGTGGCGGGGGTGTACTTCTTACCCTTGTATTCGAATTCCTCGGGGGCTTCGCCAAGATAGGCATTGAGGATGGCATTCACGCCGATCTTCCATGCGGGAGTAAGCTTGCGGTTGGGATTCTTGACGATTGCGCTCACATAGCTCTTGAGGGCTGCGTCAAGTTCGCTCTGCTCGGGAAGTTCGGTGCCGTAATTCAGGCCGCTGTAGACTTCCTGGGGCACGATGCCGTAATCCCTGATGACATGGAGCACGTCATCCGCCTCGCTGCCGGCCGCAAAGTTCAGGCAACCGTCTACGCGCACGTATTTGTCGGCACGGTCGGAGTAGGACTTGCCGACCACGAACATTTCGGAGAAATCGGGATAGTCAGCCTCGCTGGAGATTTTGTTGATGCGGATAACCTCGGACTCCACGAATCCAATGGTGGAAAATGCCCAGCAAGTGCCGCTTCGATGCTGATTCTTCACGGGAGTAATCGGATTCTCCACATCGGTTGTAAACTGATACTCGGGCCACTTGATGTCCGCCTTCTGCGCAAATGCGGGAGAGAGAAGCAGCAACGCGGCTGCAATGCTTGTCAACTTCTTCATAATTAAACCTTATTGAATGTTTCTAACGCTTTTTCCAATATCTGCATGGCACGGCGAAGTGCAGGAATCTCCAGCACATAGGCCACACGTACCTGATTGCGCCCCTGCATCGGAGTGCTGTAGAAGGGCTCCGCGGGAGTCAGCATGACGGTTTCCCCGTCCAGCCGGAAGTCCGTCAGCAGCCATTTGCAGAACACGGCGGCATCGTCCACGGGGAGTTCCGCGACGGTGTAGAAGGCGCCCATCGGCTTCGGGGAGAATACTCCGGGAATGCCGTTGAGAGCATCGACGGTGAAGTCCCTTCGGGCGATATATTCGCTGCGCCGGCATCGATGGCTCCCTCCGACACCACCTGCCCGAGCACGGGAGGGCAGAGCCGGGCCTGTGCGAACTTAAGCACCAGACCCATGAAATCCTTGTTCTTCGAAACCAACGCGCCTATCCTCGCTCCGCAAAGATTGTAGCGCTTGGAGGCGGAATCGATCAGTATAGTGTTGTTCTCCAGCCCGGGAATCTGCATCACTGAGAAGTAAGGATCGTCGGTATAGCAGAACTCGCGGTAGGCCTCGTCGGAAACCAGGAAGAGGTCGTGCCTGCGGCAGATGTCGCCTATGGCGAGAATCTCGTCCTTGGTGTAGAGGGTGCCGGTCGGGTTGGACGGATTGCATATCAGCACTGCCTTCGTGGCAGGGGTGATATGTCTCTCTATCTCCTCGGATGACGGCAGGGCGAAACCGTCCCTGATGTCGGTATGCACGGGATTGATGGTGACACCGTTCATCCGTGCGAGGGTATTGTAGTTGCAGTAGTAGGGCTCCATCGCCAGGACCTCGTCGCCGGGGTCGCAGGCCGCATGGAAAAAGAAACTCAGGGCCTCGCTGCCGGCAGTGGTGACGATGATGTCGTCTTCGGATACATTGATCCCGACTTTCCTGTAGTACTTTTCGACCAATGCCTTGCGCAGCCCGAGGGTGCCGGCTGAATTGGAATAGGGGAGATGGTCGAACTCATAGGCAGCGAGGGCCTTCAGGGCGCTGTCCGGCGACTTTATGTCGGGAGCGCCGATGTTCAGGTGATACACCTT
>ONFK01000184.1 GCA_900317065.1 uncultured Bacteroidales bacterium | reverse complement strand
CGCATTTCACAGATATCCAAACGGATGTCTGACAATGTCCGGTAAACGTGCGGTGGGTTTGAGCGTCGGGAGAGGACTGGATCCTCATATAGCGTTAAAACAAGGAGGCCGACTAAAAAGCGATTTTTAGCCGGCCTCTTTCGTAGCCTCTACAGGAATCGAACCTGTATTTAAGGTTTAGGAAACCTCCGTTCTATCCGTTGAACTAAGAGGCCGCAATCGCTTTACTGAGCGTCCTTGACTACGATCTGACGGCCACGATAGTAACCGCATTCAGGACATACCCTGTGATACATTACGGTAGCACCGCAATTAGGGCAGGTAGCGAGGGTAGGAACGGGAGCGAAATCGTGAGTACGACGCTTGTCCCTGCGCTGCTTTGAAAGTTTGTGTTTCGGATGTGCCATGGTACTTTATATTATTTATTGTTATTTCAAAATGTCCTTCAGCGCCGCAAACGGACTCCCCGCAGAGGGAGCGTCGCCCGCGGATTCTTCCGTGCTCAGATACTTCAGTGCCTCGGGATTGCATTCCCCTTCGGGGTGAACCCTGCGCATAGGCAGGGAAATGCAGGTGTAATCGTAGACGAACTGCGACAGGTCAAGTTCCTGGGAACCTTCGGGAATCATCACGATCTCCCTGTCACCTGCATCGGCCGTCTCCGCACCCTCGCCGAACTTGACACTCAGCTTGAACCCCGTATCCACAGGCAGCTCCAATTCCTCGAGACATCTGTCGCAAAGAACCGTCACCTTGCCCGTGATGGTGCCGTCCACACCGAAAAACCTCATCGACTTCTCGACATGAACCGTCACCCCGAGATCCGCTGCAAGAATCTCCGAGTTGCCGGAATTGCCAAAGAACGTTCCGTCGGCACGCCAGTCAAACTGCGTACCGCCTTGTGCCAATCCACTAAGGGGTATAACAAAGGGTTGCAAAGGTACGAATTTTTTTTCTATTATCAATCAGCGATATCACTATTTCTTTTGCGCGCAAGAGGATCGAGCAGAATCTTGCGTATTCGCATATGATGAGGAGTAACCTCCACGAGTTCATCTTCCTGGATATATTCCAGGGCTTCCTCGAGCGAAAACTTGATGGCGGGAGGCAGAAGTATCTTCTCGTCGGAACCGGCGGCACGCACGTTCGTAAGCTGCTTGGCCTTGCAGATATTTATGTTCAGGTCGCGCTCGCGGGTATGCTCTCCCACGACCTGACCGGCATAAATCTCCTCGCCGGGCTCCACGAAGAAACGCCCGCGGTCCAGCAGCTTGTTCATCGAGTAGGCCTTGGCCTCTCCCGTCTCAAGCGACACCAGCGAACCATTGTTGCGGTGCTCTATCTCGCCCTTGTAAGGCTGATAATCCTTGAAGCGGTAGGCGACGATGGCCTCTCCCTGGGAAGCTGTCAGAAGGTTGCTGCGAAGGCCCATGAGGCCGCGGGTAGGGATCTCGAACTCCAGCAGAGTCCGGTCTCCGCGGGGCTCCATGCGCAGCAGCGCACCCTTGCGGCGGGTGGATATCTCGATGGCGGCGCCCACGAACTCTTCCGGCACCTCGATCGACATCTCCTCTATAGGCTCGCAGCGCTGCCCGTTGATGGTCTTGTCCAGCACCTTCGGCTGACCTACCTGAAGCTCGAAGCCCTCGCGGCGCATGGTCTCGATGAGCACCGAAAGATGCAGCACGCCGCGCCCGTACACCACGAACGAGTCCGCGCTGAGGCCCGGCTTGACGCGCAGGGCAAGGTTCTTCTCCAGCTCCTTCTCGAGACGGTCCTTGATGTGGCGGGAAGTCACATACTTGCCGTCCTTGCCGAAGAAAGGAGAGTTGTTGATGGTGAAGAGCATGCTCATGGTAGGCTCGTCCACGGCGATGGGAGGGAGAGCCTCCGGATTCTCGGGATCCGCGATGGTATCCCCGATCTCGAAGCCTTCGATGCCCACCACGGCGCAGATGTCGCCGCAGCCGACGGAGTCGACATTCGCCTTGCCCAGGCCCTCGAAGGTCATGAGCTGCTTGATCTTGTGCTTCTGCACTATGTCGTAGCGCTTGCAGAGGCTGATCTGCTGGCCGGTGTGAAGCGATCCGCGGGTTATCTTGCCGACCGCTATGCGCCCCACATAGGGAGAATACTCGAGCGAGGAAATCAGCATCTGCGGAGTACCCTCCACCACTGCAGGGGCGGGCACTTCTTCGAGGATGACATCCAGCAGAGGGGTGATGTCGGTGGTGGGCTTGCGCCAGTCGAGCGACATCCAGCCCTGCTTCGCCGAGCCGTAGACAGTCTTGAAGTCCAGCTGTTCCTCAGTGGCGTCCAGATTGAACATGAGGTCGAAAACCTCCTCCTGAACCTCGTCCGGGCGGCAGTTGGGCTTGTCGACCTTGTTGATCACCACGATGGGTTTCTTTCCCATCTGGAGGGCCTTCTGGAGCACGAAACGCGTCTGGGGCATGCAGCCCTCGAAAGCGTCTACGAGCAGCAGCACGCCGTCCGCCATGTTGAGCACGCGCTCAACCTCGCCTCCGAAGTCGCTGTGGCCGGGAGTGTCGATGATGTTGATCTTGACATCCTTGTAGGTGACGGACACGTTCTTGGCTAGGATGGTGATGCCGCGTTCGCGTTCGAGGTCGTTGTTGTCAAGGATGAGTTGCCCGAGATTCTCCGGCTGGCGCACCAGATTCGCCTGATAGATCATACGATCCACCAGCGTGGTCTTGCCGTGGTCGACGTGGGCGATGATTGCAATATTTCTGATTTCCTGCATATTCTGCTGTAACTACTAAATAACCTGCAAATTTACGGAAATCTGGATAAAAATCAAAAAAGCCGTGCCCCAAAGGAGGTGCAGGGGGCCGGATAGCAAAGCGGGCCGCCGTGAGGCGACCCGCTGAAATTATTTTGCGCAGGCAAAATTACTGCTTCTCGATGATAACCGCACGGTTAAGTTCAGGAGTAGCGAACCTCTCGGTGCCATCCCACTCTACCACGGTGATGTTCTCGCGGCTTACGCCGAGTTCGTCAACGAGGTTGTAAACAGTCTGTGCGCGCTCCTTGCTGAGCTGCTCGTTACGCTTCTTGGAACCGGTGCCGGTGTCGGCGCTTCCGTTGAGGGTGAACTTGACGTTCTCGCCACGGGAGATGATGTTCTTGATAGCGTATTCAGCGTGTGCCTTCTCGGTCTTGCTGAGGGTGCTCTTGCCGATGGTGAAGTAAACAACCACGGGCTCGTCGAAGAGACCGTCAACGTTGGTGTTGGCAGCCTTCTTGGCCTCGTCAACAAGCTGCTTGGCCTCGTCCTGAGCGTTCTTTGCAGCAGCGTTGGCGTCAGCGACAGCCTTGTTGGCATCAGCGACAGCCTTGTCAGCAGCAGCCTTTGCAGCAGCGATAGCGGCAGCAGCGGCGGCAGCGGTGGTGCTAACGCGGGTCCAGTTGCTCTTGCCGAAGTTGCGGTTGATACCGATCTGGCTCTTCCAGACATTATCTACACCGCCTTCACCTTCACCAAAAATAGTAGCGTCGGTAAGGATGCCACCGAGCTCGAATGAAATTCCCCAATTGTCAGAGAAAGGATGCCAATTGGCAAAAACACCTGCTCCGGCACCAGCGGCGTTGACACCTGCAGACCTCATGAAAGGAGCAAGGGAGAAGTAAGGAGCGACCTCGAACTTGCGGCCTTCCTTGTAACCCCACCATGCATTGCAGATATTCCAAAGAATGTCGATATGGGCGTAGTTGAGATTGCGGGTGACATCAGCCTTAGGAGTAACTACCTGCATGCCGGTCCATCCGAAACGTACACCGTAGCAAGGATCGAACCACTTGAGGGCGAAGAGCTCTGTGCCCCAAGCGATGCCGTTACCCTTCTTGAAAGGGTTGCCTACACCGGAGAGTTTGCCATTGAGAATCTTCTCAGGCGCATAGATAGGAGTGGAAGTACCGGAGTTCTG
>ONFK01000070.1 GCA_900317065.1 uncultured Bacteroidales bacterium | reverse complement strand
CGAGAGCCTTTCCGACAAGACGGTTGCCGCGAAATATCATGGGCCTGTGACAAATGACTGGTATGGGCGTCCAGTGCCTAAGCCTGCGCACGGTTCGGTGAACCTGGGGCGCCAGACCTCTTCCACGGATCTTATCATGAAGGCGATGGGGGAACTGTTCGACAGGACGGTCGACAGGAATCTTCTCGTCCGCCGAATGTATGTAGTTGCAAATCACATAGTTGACGAGAATGCGGCTGACGGGGTCCAATTGGGTCTTTTTGAGGAAGAACCTGATATGGAACGCGAACGCAGCCGTCAGGAAGCGATATTGGAAATACGCAGGAAGTTTGGCAAGAACGCCATCCTCAAGGGGATGAATTTTGAAGAGGGCGCCACTGCCAAAGACCGTAACAAGCAGATTGGAGGACACAAGGCATGAGCAAGTACGATGACATCATAATGCTGGAGCATCCGGAACCTGATCCGACGAAGCATCCTCGGATGTCCAGACGTGACCGTGCGGCCCAGTTCGCTCCTTTTGCCGCCCTGACTGGTTTTGGGGACATTATCAGCGAGACTTCCGAGCTGCACGACGCAGAGTTCTGAATCATGTCCTACTATAAACGAAATCAACCATCCCAAAAGGAATGGTTGATTTGTTTGCGGTGCGGAAGGGACTCGAACCCTCGACCTCCGGCGTGACAGGCCGGCATTCTAACCAGCTGAACTACCGCACCAGTCTGGTTGCGCCGAAACGCGGATGCAAAGATAGGTATATTTTCAATTTCTGCAAATTATTTTTTATTCTTTTTTAAAAAATCCTACATCCTTTTTGCGTACCTTTGCGTTCTATGACTTCTACGAACATACAGAAGACAAACGCTGCCAGACTCCTGGATGCGGCAGGAGTGAGCTATGAACTTGTGCCTTACGAGGTCGACGAAAACAATCTGGCAGCTGATCATGTCGCGGAGCAGCTCGGAGAACCGATAGAACAGGTTTTCAAGACTCTGGTGCTGCGCGGCGACAGGAACGGACTCTTCGTCTGCGTAATGCCGGGCGACATGGAAGTCGACCTGAAAGTTGCCGCGAGAATTTCCGGTAACAAGTCTGCTGCTATGATTCATATGAAGGAACTCCTCCCGGAAACGGGATACATCCGCGGAGGCTGCTCCCCGATAGGCATGAAGAAGCCTCTGCCTACCTTTGTTTTCGAATCGGCGTTGCTGTACGATTACATATACATCAGCGCCGGCGTTCGCGGATTGCAGTTCAGAATAAATCCCCAGGTTCTTATCGATTACATAGGTGCCGGGATTTACCCTCTATGAGAGAAAAAATGTGTAAATTTGTAAGATTTGAGTGAATCCATCATCATAAAGGGCGCCAGGGTCAACAATCTCAAGAACATCGACCTTGAAATACCGCGCGGCAAGTTCGTGGTAGTGACCGGCATATCCGGAAGCGGCAAGAGTTCACTGGCATTCGACACCCTCTATGCCGAAGGCCAGCGCCGCTTTGCAGAGAGCATTTCATCCTATGCCAGGCAGTTTCTCGGCAGAATGAGTAAACCGGATGTGGACCTGATCGACGGGATACCCCCTGCGATAGCGATTGAACAGAAGGTGAACGTCAAGAATCCGCGTTCGACGGTTGCGACCACGACTGAAATATACGACTTCCTGCGTTTGATCTTCGCACGGGTGGGCCGCACCTATTCTCCCGTCAGCGGCAGGGAAGTTCACAAGGACAGCCCGGCCGATGTAATGCGCTGGCTGGAAGAGAAGACACCGGGGACGCTTTACATACTTGCAGATCTCAATTGGAAACAGCGCGGCGACAAGGTCGAACTCATGCTCGGCCTGAAGGAAGACGGATATTCCCGCCTGTTTGTCGACGGAAGGGCCGTGAGTATCGAAGATGTCCTGCAACTTGACGGGAATTATCCGGAAGATGCAATGCTGCTGATAGACCGTCTGAAGGTCTCCGATCCTGCTTCCTACGTCAGCGATACCGATCTGCGCACCCGCCTGCTCTCCTCCATTTCCGATGCATTCTCCCGTGGCCGCGGCGACATCCGTCTGGTTTCCGACCGGGAAAGCAAAGACTTCTGCAGCCGTTTCGAACTGGATGGAATCAGCTTCCGTGAACCGGACGACTACCTTTTCAGTTTCAACTCTCCGCTGGGAGCATGCCCCGTCTGCGGCGGACTTGGAAAAATAATAGGCATAAGCGAAGACCTGGTCATTCCGGACAAGACCAAGAGCATATACGACGGCGCCATCGCCTGCTGGCGCGGCGACAAGATGGGCTGGTTCACCCAGCATCTCGTGCATGTCGCCCCCCGTTACGGCATACGCCCTTTTGAACCATATTGCAATCTTACGGAGAAGGAGAAGGACGCCATCTGGAACGGCCACAGCGTAGAAGGCGACGAGGAAAGCATAGTAGGCATCAACGAGTTTTTCGACTGGGTCCATACCCAGCGCTACAAGATACAGTACAAATTCATGGAGAACCGCTTCAGCGGACGGACAACCTGCACGGAATGCCATGGCAGCAGGCTCCGCAAAGAGGCTCTCTATGTGAAGGTCGCTGGAAAAACCATCGCCGACATACTGAACATGACGGCGGAAGATGCCCTTGTTTTTTTCAAGAATGCAAACATGCCCGAAATGGTTGCCGAGCCCATGCGGGAAATAATCTCCCGCCTCGAATGTATCGACGACGTGGGCCTTGGCTATCTTACGCTGAACAGGACCATGAACACCCTTTCCGGCGGAGAAAGCCAGAGGGTGAACCTGGTGACCGCACTCGGCAGTTCGCTGGTCGGCTCTCTGTATATCCTGGATGAACCCTCGATAGGCCTTCATTCAAGGGATACCGAACGCCTGATAGGCGTCCTCCGCCGTCTTCGCGACCTTGGAAATACCGTGCTCGTAGTCGAGCATGACGAAGATATCATCCGCGCCGCGGACCTGCTCATCGACATGGGCCCGCTGGCGGGTGTCAACGGCGGCGAAGTGATTTATCATGGAAAGGCCGAAGACGCCGGCGCAGGCCTCCAGCGCAGCCTTACCCTTCAGTACCTGGCCGGCCGGCCGAGATACCGACGCAGCAAGCGCAGCTGGAACTATTCCATCAAGGTGGAAGGCGCGATGGAGCACAATCTCAAGGACGTTACCGCCGAATTCCCGCTGATCGTCATCTGAACGATTCCGGCGACCTCCCCGGCACTCACAGACGTCTGTCCGGGAACCTCGACCGCATCGGCAGGGTCGAGTATGTCGACCAGAACCCCATAGGCAAGAGCACGCGCAGCAATCCTGTGACCTACCTGAAGGTTTACGATGAGATACGCAAACTCCTCTCCGACCAGCAGTATGCCAAAATCAACGGATACGGCCCGTCTTACTTCTCTTTCAACCAGGAAGGCGGCCGTTGCCCCGAGTGTCAGGGAGAAGGTGTAGTCACCATACCCATGCAGTTCATGTCGGACGTCACGATGGTCTGCGAGGAATGCGGAGGCAAACGCTTCAAGCAGGACGTGCTCGAGGTACGCTACCGCGGGAAGAACATCGACGACATACTCAACATGAGCATAGAAGATGCAATCGAGTTCTTCTCGCAGGGCAAGGAAGATCCGGCCCGGAATATCGCACGCAAACTGCAGCCATTGGTCGATGTCGGGCTTGGATATCTGAAGCTCGGCCAGAGCAGCAGCACCCTCTCCGGCGGCGAGAGCCAGCGGATCAAACTGGCCTACTTCCTTTCGCTCAGTTCGGAGAACAAGAAGAAGGAGAAGATAATGTTCATCTTCGACGAGCCTACCACCGGATTGCATTTCTATGACGTGGAGAAACTCCTGAAGGCTTTCGACGCCCTGCTTGACGCAGGACACTCCCTGGTTGTGGTAGAGCACAATCCGGATGTCATCCGCAGCGCCGACTGGATAATCGACCTGGGCCCTGATGCAGGAGCCCGGGGTGGCGAGATAGTTTATGCGGGAACTCCGGAGAAGATGGTGGAGGAGTGCGACTCATTCACGGCTCAATACCTTCGCAGACAATGAAGAGGTGGTTGTTCATAGCGGCATCTGCGCTGATGTCGGTTTCGGCCCTTGCACAGACGCGTGCGGATTCCATCCGCGTCCGCCTGCTCGATCCTTCGGACAGGAGTGTCCTGGTCGCTTCTCACAGGGGAGACTGGAAGGATGTGCCGGAGAATTCAGTGGCATCCATCGAAGCTGCCATACTTGCAGGAGCGGATATAGTTGAGGTGGATGTACGCAGGACTCTCGGCGGAGAACTTATCCTGCATCACGGTCCCGTTCTTTTCCGGCCGGCAGATGCCACCAGCCTCGAAGAAGCATTGCTTGCTTCCAAGGGCCGCGTCATGATAAACATAGACAAGGCATTCCGGCATTTCCGGCAGATAGTCCGGATCGCGCGCAGGACCGGGACCCTGAATCAGATAATATTCAAGAGCGGCATGCGTGCCGGGGAGGCCAAGGCCCTGATGGGAGAAGATGCTGGAGAAGTCATCTTCATGCCCATAATCCATTTATGCAGCGGAGGAGCTCTTGCCAGCATCGAAGAATATGAAAAGGCGCTCTCTCCCTGCATCTATGAATGGGTCTTCAACGATGATTCCCATCCGGCACTCACCATTGCAGGTGCTTTGTCCGGCGGGCGTCGGAGGATTTGGGTGAATACGATGTGGGGATCCCTTTGCGGCGGGCACGATGATGCACTTTCGTTGAAAGACCCGCTTGCAGGGTACGGCTGGCTTATCCGCGAACTTGGCGTAGGAGCTATCCAGACCGATGAGACTGCCTATTTGGTGGATTATTTGAAGAATAGATAATGGACGCTGTAATTACATACGTGGACGGCCTGGACGGGGTCTGGCGTGCCGATTATGAGAAGTTCGCCGGCAAGCCCCTGCTCGAAAAACGTTTCCGGGACTGGGGTACCCTGAAGTACTTGCTGCGCGGAATCGAGACCTGTCTTCCATTCATAGAGAATGTGTGGCTGGTGGTGTCCTCCGACAGTCAGGTGCCAGCATGGGCGGACAGGAAGAATCTGCATGTTGTCCTTCACGGGGACATTATCCCTTCCGGACTTCTGCCCGTATTCAACAGCTGCACCATAGAGATGTTCCTGCACCGGATTCCCGGACTTGCCGAGGAGTTCATCTATTTCAATGACGACATGTTCCCCCTCGCAGTCTGCAGGAAGGAAGATTTCTTCCGGGATGGAAAGGGCGTCATGGGCATGTCGTGGCATCTTTTTGCAGGGAATATGTACAAGAAGCAGTGCAAGGCGTCTTCCGATATGGCGCGCAAGGCTCTCGGAAAGGGGAGAAGCCCTTTCTTCGTCCGTCCGCAGCACATCTGTTCCCCTATGCTGAAAAGTGCTTCGCAGGATTGCTTCAGGGTCCTCGAAGCCGAGATAATGGCAAAGAGCTCGCGTCTCCGCAGGCCGGAGAATCCGAATCAGTACCTGTATCTGGACTACATGTATTTCAGCGGACGGATGATTCCCGAAAGAATCTCCAACAGGCATATCTCGCAGGGCGTATACAGCGGAGCGCAGATTGCGGAGTTCATCCGCAGGCCGGCGACGTCTTTTGCCTGCATCAACGACGTGGAGATGACGGACGAGAAATACCTGCAGATGCGCGAAGAAATGCTTGCCGCCTTCGAGAGCCGTTTCCCGGACAAATCCCGTTTCGAATCATGAATGCTTTCCCTATAGATGCGGTTATAACCTGGGTGGACGGGTCGGACCCCGTGCATCGCTCCAAGATGCGGGGGTATGCTCCCGAAAGGGCCTTTACCGAGAACGACGTCGCCGGGCCTACAAGGTTTGCGAACGACGGAGAGATTCACTGGTGTGTCGCATCCATTCGCAGATATGCCCCGTTCATACGTAAGATATGGATTGTTACCGACGGCCAGGACCCGCATGTGCAGGACGGGAATATCCCGGTAGAAGTAGTGGACCATAAACAGATATTCCGCGGTTACGAGGACTTTCTGCCGGTTTTCAATTCCGTGGCGATCGAGACCATGACGTGGCGTATACCCGGCTTGTCCGATCATTATGTGGAGTTCAATGACGATTTTCTCGTCTGCCGTCCACTTGCCCCGGAAGATTTCTTTGCACAGGACGGAACACCGGTTTGCCATGCTGTTCGCTCCTGTATCGCATTCGACCGTTTCACGCGCGCCTTGAAGAAAAAGGAGAACGGGCACAGGAAGGTGACGTTCAAGGGCCTGATGCTCAACGGTGCAGCCCTTGCCGGCGCCCGTTTCCGCTATTTGAGACTGAATCATACCCCCCGGCCATTGAACCGGCTGTGGTTTGAGAACTGGTATGGGGAACATCCGGAAGAGTTGAGAAGAAACATCTCGTTCCGATTCCGCAACCCGGACCAGTTTACTCCCCAGGAAGTGCAGTTTGTCTCTCTCTGGCGGAGCGGGAAGCTGGATCTGAAGCCTGTGAAGGGCAATCTTTTCTATATGGAAACCAGATCCGGGAAAGACTATATACGCAAGAAACTGGAGCGCTTCAGAAAGGGAAACTACAAGTATATGTGCCTGAATTCAGTGGACAGGACCGGCCCTGAAGACAGGAAACTTATAGATGAAACGGTCCGCGATCTAGTCGGATTATGAAAAAACTGTCTCATTCCGAGATTCAGGAAGCGCTTGCCTGCATTCTGAAAGATGTGGATGCCTTTTGCCGTGAGAACGGCATCCGTTATTCCCTGGCATACGGAACACTGATCGGCGCGGTAAGGCACAAAGGATTCATTCCTTGGGATGACGATATCGACCTGCTGATGCCCAGACCCGATTTCGAGCGTTTCGTCGCCGCTTACAAGGGGAGAAGGTACAAGTGCCTTTACGGCGTGCGGAATGATGAGGCGGATTTCGTCAATTTCTTTGCAAAGGTCCACGATCCTTCCACCGTTTCCAGGGAAGGAGGGAAGTATTACAGGTTCGGCCTCAACATAGATATATTTCCTGTGGACGGGAAGCCTTCCGCCGAGCAGGACCGCATGAATTGGGAAAAGTACCTCTGCAAGCAGACACATCGCATGCGCCTGCGTTATAAGCCTTTGTTCTCCAGCCCGTTGCTAGCCGTGGCCGAGGCCCATCTGCATACTCTTGACTGGTGGTTCAGGCACTGCGAGAATCTGCTTAAGACCTATCCTTTCGAGTCTTCCGAATACTGCGGGGCGGTATCCGTCGTTTACAACGGGTGTGTCGAGGTATTCCCCCGTTCATTGTTCGAGCACTATACCGAGTTGGAGTTCGAAGGCGGGAAATACATGGCCTTCGAAGATTGGGACCGCTTTCTGACGCAACAGTTCGGCGATTATATGCAATTGCCGCCTGAGGACAAGCGAAAGACCCACAATCTCGAGGTCTACGTCAAGGATTCTTTCCAGTAGAATCGAAGATATCTTCTTGATTTGCACTTGCGTTTCGATTCGGGAGGCAACTGCATATAATCCCCGAACCAGGCTTTGAGGACTTTGTCGCCATCCTTCGGTCCTTTGAAAAGACATCCTTCGAACTCGTAGTCTGCGCTTTCCTCGAAGAGAGACGCGTCGAACCATTCCACTATTGCCGGGTCCGGACAGCAGTACTGCGAAAGGTGTCCCGTCGGGGACGAGGCATCCTTCCGAAGTGCCAGGTTGAGCCCTGCGGCTATGTCCTGGGGGGCTTTGCCGCGCAGGTGCGAGTGTGCGTTCATGCCGTGAAACAGCCGCTTGATACGGAAATACAGGGGACATCCTTTCAGTATCTGCATTTTCGTCTTGCGCAGTTTGTTGTTGTATTCGAGAATGACCCTGCTAAGTTTATAGACGGCAAGGTTTTCAGACTCGTCGTCCGGTGCATAATCAAGCGGAAAGACGTCTATCCAGACTCCGGGATTCTGCATGCTGCCCATCCAGGGGGCGTATGTCCTGGATTCCGTGCGTGTGAAGTCCGTCACGCGTGCAAACGGGATGAAGCAGTCTGGAGTGTTGTCCTGGCAGATCAGGCGGAAGTTCCCGGACCGGTACTCCCTGCAGAAACGTTCATAGTCTTTTCTGGGCATTACGATGTCGACGTCATCGTCCCAGGGAATGAATCCTTTGTGCCTTACCGCTCCGAGCAGGCTCCCGTATGCTAGAGAATAGTTTATTTCGTTTGTTCTGCAGAATGCGTCCACATCTTTCAGTATTTCCAGGCAGCATCCCTGCAATTCTTTCAGGCTGAGTTCTTTCATCCGGCAATATTTTCAAACTCTTTTATTCTTGCGGCCAGCTGTTTTAATTCTTCATCGGATTGGAGGCCCATGTGCGATATCCTGTAATGTCCCGGAATGCCGCCTGGCATGATGAATGTCTGATACTTCTCGATAAGCCCCCGGAATATCCGCCTTTCTTCCGTATCCTTCGTCTGAATCGCCGTGATGGCGAAAGTAGGGGATTCGGCAGGCATCTCCCAACCGTATTTCCTGCATTCCGCCCGGAATACCTCGGCCCTGTGATGAACGGCTTCGACATTACGCATTTCGCCGCCTTCCGCCTCAAGTTCTTTAAGTCTGGCGTGCAATTGCAGGAATATGATAGTAGCGGGACTGAACGGTGTCTGGCCGCGGCGCAGGTTGTTGAAATTGTCTTCAAAATCCCAGTAATAGCCTCGGTGCGCGAATTTGTATCCGTCCAGCCTGTGGCTGAAAAACAGGACCGAGAGACCGGGAGGGACATTCAGTCCTTTCTGGGTGCTGGTGACACAGATGTCGGCGCCGACTTCATCCATGTTGAATGGCTCGGCAAGGAAACTGCTTATCACGTCGAGTACGAGGGAAACGCCGTTGGCCTTGCATATCTTTCCTATCTTCCCGGCGTCGAAGAGCACTCCGGAGGATGTTTCGTCGTGCTGGCACAGCAGCACTCCGGCTCCCTCTTCCCGCACTTTTTTCCCGAGGTCTTCGTAGTCGATGTCCTTGGCGAACGGAACTTTGTAATGGACGAAGGGTATGCCATAGTACTCGCACAACAGCGCCCAGCGGTGTCCGAAAGAGCCTCCGTCTATGACAAATGCCTTCTTGAACGTGCTGACGTAGTTTTCGACGATGGCACTCATCGCCCCGGTGCCCGAGCCTGTGTATATGATGGTGCGTCCGCCGCTGCAATGTATAAGATCCAGAAGGATCCTTTCGCTTTCGAGAACGATGCCGGAGAACTCGGCCGTCCTCATATATGGAATGGGTTGGGAACCGATGGATGAAATCTCGGGGGAGAGATCTCCCGGAAATGCGTAGGAATGCATAATCACTTCAGATGTCTAACATTTCTTCCTGCGATGAACGCTTCCTGGATTCTTGTCATCGCAAGGATTTCCTTGACAGGCAGTTTGGAGTAGAAATACCCTTTTGCCAATATCGCGGAAATGAATTCTTTTATTTCGTAACGTAAACCTTCTCCTGCGAAAGGATAAAAGTATGTCTTGTTCTGGTTCTGGTCTTCGTAGCGGAGCTCGAAATAGGAGGTCTTCCACCATGGAGCCGGTACGTATGCGTATCCCTTCGTGCCGGAAACCACGAGGCTGCCTTCTGTTTTCGCACCGAGCCCTACCTCGAACGAGGCGGCGGTATGGTCGCATACGAGCAGACCTTTGGTGTAGATATCCACCCCGTCCTTCATCTTGGAAATAAAGAAACAGTCCCTGTAGTCCGTTCCCGCGAGCCTGAGGATGGGAAGCAGAGGAAAACATGCATTCTCGTTCATGCTCCCGCCGAACAGCCTGCTGTCCATTTTGGGATCGTTCTCGTCCGTCAGTGTAGAGGTTGCGGCGTTGATGTCTACAATGTCTCCGATCGCTCCGGACTGGAGCAGGGCGATAAGATGGCCGAATGCCGGGCAGTAGGCCGTCTTGTGAGCCATCATGAGCACCAGCGATTTCTCTTTGGCAAGAGCGAAAAGCTCTTTGGCCTCGGATTCTTTCAGCACCAGAGGAGTTTCGCAGAGGACGTGCTTTCCGGCAGCAAGAGCGGCTTTCGCATAATCGTAGTGGGTGAAATGCGGGGATGCTATATAGACCGAGTTGCATTTCGCAAAGAGTTCACCGGTGCTCTTGCATGCCTCTATGCCGGCCTTTTTGCAGAAGGCTTCGCACTGTGCGGCGTCGGGATTGTATACCGCCGTGATACTGCAGTTTGATACGAATTCCGCTTCGTCAAGAAAACGCCTTGCAATGCTGCCCGTGCCTATCATTCCGATTTCGACAGTGTTCCTTTCATCGCGCAGCTGCGTGCTGGATATGCCTTCCGTGCGGGGAAGATACACTACTTTGCAGAACTCCTTGAGATAGTCGAAATATCCGGTCCAGTCCGAACCTATCGCAAAGATGTCCACTCCGTAACGGTGTATGTCGTCGATTTTCTGGCCGCGATATTCTTCTATGATTATCTGGTCCGCCAGTCCGGAAGACCGTACCGCCTCGATGCGTTCCATTACATTGTTGCAGGTGTTCAGCTTCCCTCTTTCGAGGTCGAAGTTGTCGGTGGTCACGCCTACGATGAGATAATCTCCGAGGGCTTTGGCCCGTTTCAGAAGATTGATGTGACCTTGATGGAACAGATCGAAAGTGCCATATGTGATTACTTTGGTCATAGTTTGCAAATTTAATCATAATTACTTGATTTAATTAACCAAATAAAGAATTAAAAGAATTTATTAAAAATTTATCAACAATTATTAATGTAAATCTTTTAGTTAGTTTTTGTAACTAAATAATACTTGCACTTC
>ONFK01000255.1:2353-5027 GCA_900317065.1 uncultured Bacteroidales bacterium | reverse complement strand
GACGGCAGGGCCTTCCACGCCTTGATGAAAGTCTCCTGCACGATGTCGTCGGCATCTTCGTGGGAACACACCAGGTTGCGGACATGCCAATACAACGGTTCGCTGTACTGGTCGACCAGCGACCGGAACAGCGAACTGTCGTTTGTATTTTTCGGGCCTGCCATATTTCATTGACGCCTGCGGGGCCGAAAGGTTTACTCCGGGCGCCAGGCTTCGAAAAATTATTTGCGGGAAATCGCCTTCCTGGCGGCAGCTGCGATGTGCGCGGCGTCCAGCCCGTAGGCAGCCATCAGCTCGGCGGGAGTGCCGCTCTGGCCGAAACGGTCGCCTCCGTTGATGAACTCGACGGGAGCGGGAGCGTTGGCGGCGAGCACGGCGGCGACAGCCTCTCCGAGACCTCCGGCGACGTTATGCTCTTCGGCCACCACTGCGGCGCCGGTCTTGGAGACGGACTCCAGGATGGCGGCGGTGTCGAGCGGCTTCACGGTCGCGATGTTCAGCACCTCTGCGCTGATCCCCTCGGCCTCCAGGGCCTCTGCGGCCTGGATCGCCTCCCACACGGTATGGCCGGTGGCGATGAGGGTGACGTCGGTGCCGGGATTCATGTTATACACCTTGCCGATGACGAAGGGCTCGTCCGGATCGGTGAAGATAGGAACCGAAGGGCGTCCGAAGCGCAGGTACACGGGACCTACATGCTTGGCGGCGGCGATGGTGGCCTGCACGGTCTGATTGTAGTCGCAAGGCACGATCACGGTCAGATTCGGGAGGGCGCGCATGAGGGCGAGATCCTCCATGGTCTGATGCGTCGCGCCGTCCTCTCCGAGGGTGATTCCCGCGTGGGAAGATGCGAGCTTGACGTTGGTGTTGCCATAGGAAACCTCCTGGCGGATCTGGTCGTACACGCGGCCGGTGATGAACTCTGCGAACGAGCCGCAGAAAGGCACCTTTCCGGTGAGGGCCAGGCCGGCCGCAACGCCTACCATATTGGCCTCGGCGATGCCGCATTCGATGAATCTGTCGGGGAATTCTGCAGCGAAGGCATCCATCTTGAGGGAGCCCTTGAGGTCGGCTGCGAGGGCCACCACTTCGGGATTCTCACGGCCGGCGATGACCAGGCCTGCTCCGAACCCGCTGCGGGTGTCCTTCTTTCCGGTAACATTATATTTCTTCATACTAGTAATCTCCTAAGGTTTCTTTGAGTTGTTCGAGAGCCTGTGCGCACTGCTCCTCGCTGGGAGCCTTTCCGTGCCAGGTATGGCTGCCGGCCATAAAGTCGACGCCGTGCCCCATTTCGGTCTTGAAGAGTATCATCTTCGGCTTGCCGTTCTGGTTGCGGGCGATCTGGAAGGCGTTCAGTATGGATTCGAAGTCGTGTCCGTCGGCCACGATGACATCCCAGCCGAAGGCGAGCCACTTCTCGTTGAGCTCCTCGATGGCGGTCACCGTCTCGATGGGGCCGTCGATCTGCATGCCGTTCCAGTCTGTCATGGCCACGAGGTTGTCCAGCTTGTGATGCACCGCGAACATGGCGGCTTCCCAGATTTGTCCTTCCTCGCTCTCACCGTCGCCGCAGAGCACGAACGCACGGTGGCCTTCCCCGCTGAGCTTCTTGCCGAGGGCGATGCCGGCGGCTGCGGAAAGCCCCTGTCCGAGGGAGCCCGAGGGCTGGAAGATGCCGTTGATATGACCTACGGTCGGATGGCCCTGAAGGTCGCTGCCGAACTTGCGGAGGGTAGCCATCTTGGCAGGATCGAAGTAGCCTGCGCGGGCGAGGACCGAGTAGTACACGGGAGCCAGGTGGCCTGCGGAAAGGATGAAGGCATCCTGCCCCTTGGCGTCGCGGGTCCACGTTGCGGGATCCTGTTCCATCTCATTGAAATAGAGGGCAGTAAGTATGTCTGTACTGCTCATGGATCCTCCCGGATGGCCGGACTTTGCGGCCGTCACCATCCGCACGATGTCGCGGCGGACCTGGGAGGCGATGTCGGTTAGTTCCTGAATGGTTTTTTTCATAACCTGCGAAAATACTTATTATGCGGGGTTTATAAACTTTGATTTCTGACTATTTCGCTTGCTTTACGGCTTTTATGGCCGTCTTCTGCATCAGCGCGGCCTCCTTGTCGCTCACTTCGTTCTCTCCGCTGTTGCGGAAGGAATTGCCCTTCACGCTGACGCCCAGCGTGGGCTTGATGAGCGCCTCGAACCAGACGCAGGCCGTGGCGTAGCGTCCCTCGCGGTACGACATGTGGAAACCGTCGCGGGTAAGATCCTTGTCGGTATTGAGCCAGGTGCCGCGGAGCATCTGCACCGCCGGGCCGGAAGGTATCACCACGGGGATATTGTACTGCTCCCGGGCCTTGTCGACGCAGAGCTGGATGCTGTCGAACATATACTGCTGGTCGTAGGCATAATTGGCGAAGCTGCGGTTGGTGTAGGTGCGGGAGTAGGCCCAGGTCTGATGCCATACGATGGCCGCCTTGGGATTGGAACACTCCTTGCGCACTATTTCTATAAGGTTCCCCAGCCAGGGATCGTAGCTGTCCCAGCGGCCGCTCTTGGGAGAGCCCTGCTGCATGGTGATGATGTCCCAGGGTTCATCTCCCAGACCATCCATGAAACGGCCTTCCTTGTACTTCTTGACAGTCTCCCACTTGTTCTTCGTGGACTTCAG
>ONFK01000255.1:0-2299 GCA_900317065.1 uncultured Bacteroidales bacterium | reverse complement strand
CGCCGATGTAAAGGCGTCCGAGGATCACGTTGTGGATACCGGCCGCCTCCAGCAGGTCCGGCAGATACTGGGTGGCATCGTCCGAGAAACTGTTGCCGATGGCAAGGATACGGAGCGTGTCGGGGTTTTCGGGAAGGGGGAAATTGACATACTTTTCCTGCGCGGGCAGGCTTAGGGTGGCAGCGATCGCGGCCAGTACGATAAGGATTCTCTTCATATTTTCCTATATTTGTGGTAAAGTTAGCAAAAAGATGCCTCAAAAAGAAAAAATCCGGGAAATGTTCGATTCGATTGCGCCTGAATATGACGCTTTCAACCATCTCACATCGCTGGGGATAGACAAGCTTTGGCGCCGGCGGGCCCTGCGCTGGATCGAAGGTCCGCAGGTGCTCGACGTGGCCTGCGGCACCGGCGACTTCGCAATGACCATCGCGGAGCGCAGGCGCTGCGGCGTGATCGGAGTCGATATATCCGAGGGGATGCTTTCCGAGATGCGCCGGAAAGTGCTCGCAGCCCGGCTGGAAAGGGAGGTGAGCTGCGAAGTGGGCGACTGCGCCGCGCTGCGCTTCAAATCCGGCAGCTTCGACAATGTCACCGTCGCCTTCGGAGTGCGCAACTTCGAAGACCGCGAGGCCTGCCTGAAGGAGATACTCCGCGTACTCCGCCCCGGCGGCAAGTTCGTGATGCTCGAACTCGGCGTGCCTTCGTGGCGCCCGGTACGCCGCCTCTACGAATGGTATTTCACTAAGGTGATGCCCCTGATCGGCGGACGGATGTCCGGCAACCACGCGGCCTACAGATATCTCCCCGCCTCCGTGCTTAACTTCCCCGGCCCCAGGGAATGGACCGCCTTCATGCGCAGCTGCGGCTTCACCGACGTCCGCCACCGCACCCTCTCGCTCGGCATCTGCCGCCTCTACATCGGCACGAAATAATCCTTCCCTCCTCCCGGCCCCGGATTTGCGCAGCAGTCCTCGGATTTGCGCAGCAGTCCCCAGTTTCGCACCGCAGTCCCCGGATTTGCGCAGCAGTCCCCAGTTTCGCACCGCAGTCCCCGGATTTGCGCAGAAGTTCCCAGTTTTGCGCAGCAGAGTCCCCCGGTTCGGCCGGGCAGCCAACTGTCTGACTATCAGCACCTTCCCGGAAATAAAATCGGCCAAATCAGCCGATTTTATTTCCAGTAACTAACTATCAATCAACAGGATAACTGCCCGGCCGTTTACAGCCGACGGCGTCAGAATCAGCCGCAGGCGAAAAAAAATCAACTGCCAGAGCCAGAAATCAGCCGCGGGCGAAGGTCCGCAACGCGCCGGCACATCAGTACAGCAGGGCGAGCAGGAAAGTGCCCATCACCAGCAGAGGGAAATAGCGGTCAAGAGCGCGGTCGGTAGTGGTCCACACTCCGCGCAGATGAAGGATGAACATCGGCAGCACCAGCAGAAACGCCCATCGCAGAATCAGCGCCCAAAGCAAACCCACACCACCAGCGCCAACAAAACCGGCAATCCCGGCGGAGGGCATCAGCACGGTAAAGCAGATCAGCGCCGCCCAGCCAAGGCAGATGAGCACGGTCTGGTAGATGCGCGCGCCCTTCAGGCCGAGGCGCAGCGCCATTGTCACCCGGTTCACCGCATCCGTGCGCATATCGCGTATATTATTGATATTCAGCACCCCTACGCTGAAGAAACCTGTCCCTGCCGCAGGCAGCACCAGCTCCCAGCGGTCGATACGGTGCGCGCATACGAAGTAGGCCCCGAGCACGCTCACCAATCCGAAAAAGATGAAAACGAAGATATCCCCCAGACCCCTGTATCCGTAGGGATTCCTGCCGAGGGTGTATTTCATGGCCGCCCAGATCGCGCAGGCGCCCAGCACCAGCAGCGCAGCCGGCTTCCATGCCAGGAAAGTTCCGAAAGAAACCCATATCATCGCCGCCCCGGAAATGCAGCACAGCAGCACGAACGCCCCAATCAGCCGCCTCATCTGTGCGACCGTCATCTCCCCGGAATTCAGCCCGTAGGCAGGCCCCTGGCGCTCGTCGGTATCCGTCCCGCGGAGCACGTCCCCCAGCTCGTTGCTGAGATTGGATAGTATCTGCAGGCAGACCGTGGTGAGGCACACCAGCAGCACAACCCATCCGCTCACCTGCCAGCGCACCAGCGCCAGCTTGCACCCCAGCAGCACCCCTGCCAGACTCAGCGGCAACGTCCGCAACCGCATCGAGCTCAACGCCGCCTTCATGGTGGCGGCTATCTTTTTATCTTTCAGCATCTTAGCATATACTGCCTTCCCTCAAAAC
>ONFK01000073.1 GCA_900317065.1 uncultured Bacteroidales bacterium | reverse complement strand
GAGCACATACACGTCCCTCCCACCCTCGTGGCGTTCGGCATAACAACCGTGGATGCCCGCAGGGTCATTTCTCCTGAATTCAAGAAGGCCGGAAACAGGATATACCTCGTCAGGCATACTCCGCTTGCCAACCGTATGCCGGATACCGCCGCACTGAAGACCAACTGGGACTTCATCCGCGGGCAGGTCGAGGCCGGCGC
Organism: uncultured Bacteroidales bacterium; assembly: GCA_900317065.1. GTDB lineage: Bacteria > Bacteroidota > Bacteroidia > Bacteroidales > UBA932 > Cryptobacteroides. The sequence goes on along the minus strand of ONFK01000073.1, from coordinate 7,278 downwards.
CATAGTGTCCGCCTGGTCGCTGAATTACGGCGGAGTGGCCGAGGCCCTCGTGAAGATGTCCCTGGGTAATGCCTTGGGCGTGCGGGTGAATCTTCCGGAAGATGAACTCTTCTCGCTGGGATACGGCTCCGTCGTGGTCGAGGCTGCCCGCGAGCTCGATTTCCCTGCTGCAGTCCTGCTTGGGGAAGTGACAGCCGAAGGTATCTGCATCAATGGCGTATGCATGGATCTCGCGGCCCTGGAAAATGTTTACGAAGGACGCTACTTCAAGTTGTATCCTCCACGTATTGCGGATACAGCCTGTACCAGTTCTGCGGACGCGCAGATTCTGCGGACGGGCAATGCAGGTACCGGGTTCCCCTTGCGGGACACGGACTTGCCCTTTGCCCGGCGCGGAAAGCCTTGTGGGAGCGTCCGCAGAACTGGCGAGCCTGTTCAGAGTCCTGTGGTTTGCTTGCCGGTATTTCCCGGAACAAACTGCGACTACGACACCGCGAAGGCCTTCCGCAAGGCAGGCGCGGAGGTCCGTTCCTTCATCTTCCGCAATCTCACTCCGGAAGACGTTCTCCGCTCGATAGATGAACTCTCCGCACGCATAGATGAAGCTCATATCCTGGCTTTCTGCGGAGGCTTCTCTTCCGGCGACGAGCCGGACGGCAGCGGCAAGTTCATCGCCGATGTAATCAACAATGCCAAGGTGGGATCGGCTATCACCGCCCTGCTGGGCAGGGGAGGGCTTATCCTGGGAATATGCAACGGCTTCCAGGCGCTTGTGAAGAGCGGTCTGCTGCCTTACGGCAAATTGGGATGCGTCACTCCCGAATCTCCCACCCTCTTCCGCAACGACATCAACCGTCACATCTCCCTGATAGCCACGACCGAAGTCGCGTCCGTGAATTCTCCCTGGCTTACCTCCTTCAAGCTCGGAGAAAGGCACTCCATCGCGTTCAGCCATGGCGAGGGCAAATTCGTCGTGGGCGAAGAACTTGCGCGCGAACTTTTCGAGAACGGGCAGGTCGCCTTCCGTTATGTAGACAATCCCAACGGCTCCTCCTACGGCATCGAGGGCATCCTCAGTCCGGACGGACACATTCTCGGAAAGATGGGGCACAGCGAACGCTACGAGGAGAATCTATTCAAGAACATCAGCGGGAATTGCAGCCAGCCTATATTTGAGAACGCAGTCAACTACTTCAAAAACATATGATAAAGAAAGAACTATTGTTCGACGGGAACGAGAAGCAGGTTTTTGCTACCGACGATCCCGATAAGGTCATTTTCCGATACAAGGATGTGACCCTTGCCTACAACAGCATCAAACGCGCCCGCTTCGACGGAAAGGGTAAGTTGGACAACAGAATCTCGGCTATCCTGCTGGGATATCTCAACTCCAGGGGAATCAAGACCCATTTCATCGAGCAGACCGGAGATTGCGAGCAGCTCTGTCGCAAGATTGAAATCATACCCCTGCAGGTCGTATGGCGCAGGCGTATAGCAGGAGATCTGGCGCTTCTGCTCGGCGTGGAGGACGGAACACCGGCTCCCAATACCATCGTGGACCTGCGCTACAACAACGACTCCCTCGAAGATCCGTTCATCAACAAGCATCATGCAGTGGCTCTGGGGCTTGCGAGCTACGAAGAGATAGATGGGATGTACGATGTGGCCCGCCGCGCCGGAGAGTTGCTGCAGGATCTCTTCCATAAAGCCGGGATCGAACTGGTGGATATGCGGCTGGAATTCGGACGGGCGTCCGACAACGGCGAGATAATCATCTCCGATGAAATCAGCCCCGATACCTGCCGTCTGTGGGACGAAGCGACGGGGGAGCGGCTGGACAAGGACCGTTTCCGCCTGGACCTCAGCGACGTTGTGGCTTCTTACAAAAGCGTTCTTGACAGACTTGAAAAACTTAATCTTCAATAGCCATGGGAGTACTTGCAGTATATGGGGTGCCGGATGCATCAACCTACATCTATTACGGTCTTCATAACCTTCAGCACCGCGGACAGGAGGGAGGCGGCATCGCCACCTTCGACGAGAAAGGGAGGTCTTACCGCTATCGCGGCCAGGGGCTCCTCAGCGAGATATTCGCCAACGGCGAAATCGGAGGACTCAAGGGTTCCATGGGCGTCGGAAGCGTCAAGTATGCCAATGCTTCGAAGGGAGGTCCCGAGAATGTCGAGCCGCTGTATTTCCGTCACAAGAGCGGGAATTTCGTAGTGGCCGGTGAGGGCAATCTGGTGAATGCCAGACAGATAGCCGATTACCTTGAAAAGCATGGCACTATATTTCAAACAGATACCGACAGTGAGTTGCTGGCGCATCTGATCAAGAAGAACTACAACGAGGAGCGCATCGACCGCATTGTCAAGGCCCTGAATATGATGGAGGGCGGCTTCGCCTTCATCGTCATGACACGCAGCCGCGTCTATGCCTGCCGCGACAAATACGGCATCAAGCCTCTCTGCATAGGCAAATTGAACGACGGCTACGTGGTCAGCAGCGAATCCTGCGCATTCGGAATCATGGGTGCGGAATTCATCCGCGACGTCAAGCCAGGCGAGATAGTCTCCTTCGACACCAACGGTATGCGCAGCACCATCTGGTCGCGGTTCTCCCGTCACCGCATGTGCGCCATGGACTACATCTATTTCGCGCGTCCGGACAGCGACATCGACGGCTGCAATGTGCATGCATACCGCAAGGAGGCAGGCCGCAGGCTGTTCAGGGAGTGCCCTGCGGACGCCGATGTTGTGGTGGGCGTGCCGGAGTCCGGCCTGAGCGCCGCCATCGGCTATGCCGAGGAGAGCGGCATTCCCTTCGAAATGGGCCTTGTCAAGCATAAATATGTGGGCCGTACATTCATCCAGCCCGTGCAGAGCATGCGCGAACTTGGGGTGAAGATGAAACTGTCTCCGGTGCGCAGCATAGTGAGTGGCAAGCGTATAGTGCTGGTGGACGATTCAATCGTGCGCGGCACCACCTGCCTCAAGATAGTGAAGCTGCTGCGCGACGCGGGAGCGGCTGAGGTGCACGTGAGAATCGCGAGCCCCATGATGCGTTTCACCTGCCACTATGGCGTGGACACTTCCACTCCGGAAGAGCTTCTTTGCTCGCACCGCAGTCTGGAAGAAGCCTGCGCGGCCATTGAGGCGGACTCCCTCGGATATCTCAGTCCCGAGTCCACGCGCGATTCGTGCTTCGGCTGCGCGGATCCGTGCCAGGCCTGCTTCACGGGAGAGTATCCTACTTTGCTTTACGACGATAATATTACCAGCGAATAGATATGGCGGAATCTTACGAAAAAGCCGGCGTGAACCTCGAGGCCGGTTATGAGGTTGTCAGAAGAATAAAGCAGCATGTGGCGTCCACCGCCCGTACGGGCTCGATGGGCAACATCGGTTCGTTCGGCGGGATGTTCGATCTTTCATCCCTCGGGGTGAAAGAGCCTGTGCTGGTGAGCGGCACCGACGGTGTCGGCACCAAATTGAAGATCGCTTTCGCGATGGACAAGCATGACACCATAGGGATCGATGCGGTGGCAATGTGCGTGAACGATGTGCTTGCACAGGGCGCTGAGCCGCTGATTTTCCTGGATTATGTGGCCCTTGGGCACAATGTTCCCTCAAAGGTGGAGGCCATTGTCGCCGGTGTGGCTGAGGGCTGCCGTCAGGCGGGCTGCGCCCTTGTGGGCGGCGAGACCGCAGAGATGCCCGGGATGTATTCCGACGGGGAATACGACATTGCCGGCTATACGACCGGTGTGGTTGAAAAGTCGAAGCTGATCGACGGTTCGAAGGTGAAGGTGGGCGATGTGCTGGTCGGCGTGGCTTCGAGCGGCGTGCATTCCAACGGCTTCAGCCTGGTGCGCAAGATCGTTGCGGACGCGGGCCTGCACTACGGGGATGCCGTTCCCGAATTCGGCGGCCGTCTGCTTGGAGATGTGCTGCTTACACCCACGAAGATATATGTGAAGCAGATGCTGGAGGTGATACGCAATTGCGACGTGCACGGTATCTGCCATATAACCGGCGGCGGTTTCGATGAGAATATTCCGCGTGTGCTGCAGGCCGGTCAGGGGCTTGAGATCCGGGAGGGTTCCTGGGAGATTCTGCCTGTGTTCAGGATGCTGGAGAAGTGGGGCGGGGTGCCTCATCGCGAGATGTTCAATATTTTCAATATGGGCATAGGCATGATCGCGGTGATGGATGCGTCGGAGGCTCAGAAGGCCATCGGCATTCTGGAGGCTTGCGGCGAGAAGGCTTCCGTCATCGGGTGCGTTACGGACAAACCGGGAGTCAATATCATTCCCTCTACTATGGGTGAAGGTATTCCCCCTTCGGGAGTTCGCCCATAGGGCTCACCCCACCATCCCTTCGGGACGGTCCCCCCGCTATCGTCGGGGTCCCTGGAAAACGAGAGTTTTCTGGGGTGCAGCCGCGGGTGTTACGTCCCTCAGGGGGAATACCTTCCACCGTCAGAAAAAACAGATTAGACAATTATGAAGAAATTAGCAGTTTTTGCCAGCGGAACGGGGAGCAATTTCGAGGCGATCGCCGATGCCTGCGCGGACGGACGTCTGGATGCGGGCGTGGTGCTGATGGTCTGTGACAGGCCGGGGGCTCCGGTTGTCGGGAAAGCCGAGGCGAGGGGAATCCCTACCTTTGTTTTCTCTCCGAAGGAGTATCCTTCCAAGGCGGCGTTCGAGACGGAAATTGCGGGTCTGCTGGATGCAGCCGGGGTCGACCTCGTCTGCCTTGCGGGATATATGCGCATCATCGGAGACGTGCTGCTGGAGACTTACGGCGGGCGTATCATCAACATTCATCCTTCACTGCTGCCCGCTTTCAAGGGGGCTCACGCGGTGGAGCAGGCCGTGGCATACGGCGTGAAGGTGTACGGCATCAGTATCCATTGGGTGAATTCCGATCTGGACGGCGGGCGTATCATTGCGCAGAGGGCCTTCGAATATGACGGTGATGATCCCGCCGAGGTGCACCGCATCGGTCAGAAAATCGAACATGCATTATACGTTGAAACAATAGCAAAACTTTTGAAATGAGAGCATTAGTAAGCGTCAGCGATAAGACGGGCCTGGTCGCCTTCGTGCGGGGCCTCGTAGATTTGGGGTGGGAAATAATTGCCACCGGTGGTACGCAGAAACTCCTTGAGAGCGAGGGCGTCAGGACCATAGGCATCAGCGAGGTTACCGGATTCCCCGAGATCCTGGACGGCCGCGTGAAGACTCTGCACCCCAAGGTGCACGGAGGGATACTCGCTCGCCGGGAACTCCCGGAGCATATGCAGACTCTTTCCGAGCAGGGCATAGAGACCATCGACCTCGTGTGCGTGAATCTCTATCCTTTCCGCCAGACCATCGCGAAGGAGGGTGTCACCCTCGAAGAGGCCATCGAGAACATCGACATCGGCGGGCCTTCCATGGTGCGAAGTGCCGCCAAGAACTGGAAGGATGTCACCATTGTATGCGATCCCGCCGATTACGACTCCGTGCTTGCCGAGCTTCGCGCCGAGGGCAGGACTTCGGATGCTACCCGGCTGAAGCTTTCCGCCAAGGCCTATACCCATACGGCGGAGTATGACAGTTGCATCGCCACCTACATGCGTGCGAAAGCCGGCCTTCCGGAGAAACTCTTCCTGGAGTTCGATTTCAAGCAGGGCCTGCGCTACGGCGAGAATCCCCATCAGGAGGCGGCCTTCTATTCCGCCCTCCAGCCTCAGCCTTTCTCCCTGGCCTTCGCCAGGCAGATCCAGGGAAAAGAGCTGTCTTACAATAACATACAGGATGCGAACGCGGCTCTGAACGTGCTGCGCGACTTCGAGGAACCTTTCTGCCTCGCCCTCAAGCATATGAACCCTTGTGGGGCCGCGGTGGGGGAAACCATCGAACAGGCCTGGCAGGCTGCATACGAGGCCGACAAGGTAAGCATCTACGGTGGAATCGTGGGCGTCAACCGCGAACTCACCGCTGAGGTGGCCCTGGGAATGAAGCCCATCTTTCTCGAGATTGTCATCGCACCCTCATATACTCCCGAGGCGCTGGAGATCCTTTCCGCCAAGAAGAATCTGCGCGTGCTTCAGGTGGACATGACGCGCACTTCCGCACCCGTTCCTCAGTATGTGGGTGTCAACGGCGGGCTGCTTGTGCAGCAGCTGGACACTCAGGTCGAGCAGGTGACAGAGGATATGTGCGTCACCAAGGCCAAGCCTACGGCCGCGATAATGAAGGACCTCGAGTTTGGCTGGAAGATAGTCAAGCATGTGAAATCCAACGCGATAGCTGTCGTGCGCGATGGCCATACCATAGGCATCGGGGCAGGGCAGACGAACCGGGTGGGTTCCGCCCATATCGCCCTGGAAGAGGCCAGGGCTGCCGGCTTTACCTCCGGCCTCATCCTGGCTTCCGACGGCTTCCTTCCCTTCGACGATACTGTTGCACTGGCCGCTGAATACGGAGTGACCGCCATTGTCCAGCCCGGTGGAAGCATACGCGACGCGGAAGCCATCGCCAAAGCGGATGAACTTGGAATAGTGATGCTCTTTACGGGCGTACGTCATTTTAAACATTGATTATATGGGACTTGCATATCCTCTCCCCAGCCGGAGATCTGCCATTGAAGGCAAGGAAATAAATTTGGAGGACTGTCTGGGAAAAACTGTCCTGGTAATCGGAGGCGGCGGTCGCGAACACGCGATCGTGGATGCGCTCAGCCGCAGTCCGCAGGTGGAAAAGATCTACTGTGCCCCCGGCAATGCCGGCATAGGAGAACAGGCGTTCAACCTTCCTCTGAAAGACACCGACGTCGAGGGCCTCAAGGCCTTCGCGCTGGAGAATAAGGTGGATCTTACCGTGGTAGGGCCCGAGGCTTCGCTTGCAGCCGGCATAGTGGATGCTTTCCGTGCCGCAGGTCTCAAAATATTCGGGCATACCAAGTCCGCCACCCGCATCGAGAGTTCCAAGGAATTCGCCAAGGAGCTGATGGCAAAGTACGGCATCCCTACCGCCGGCTACCGCAGTTTCTCTTCGTATGACGAGGCGCTGGAGTACGTAGCCGCCAGGCCTTTCCCCGCCGTCATCAAGTATGACGGGCTGGCGGCCGGCAAGGGAGTGGTGATCGCTCAGGATCTTTCAGAGGCTAAGGCCGCACTCTCCGATATGCTGCTGGACGAAACCTTCGGTGCCGGCAGGGTGGTAATCGAGGATTATCTCACCGGCCCCGAGTTTTCTTTCCTCTGTTTTGTGGACGGGGAGCGGGT
>ONFK01000071.1 GCA_900317065.1 uncultured Bacteroidales bacterium | reverse complement strand
TTTGCAGCGGGGCCTTCGGACTGAGGACGTACGATCTTCTCGATGTGGTAGATAGGATAGCTGACGCGGGTGTTCTCGGTGACGGACTTGTCGTTGAAGTCGATCTTGCCTTCTTTGTCGACGGTCACATTCTCGAGGAGAGCGTCGCGGCGGATGGCGTTGTAGATATCGGGTTCAGACTCCTTGTCGAGTTTGATGACCTTCGCATAGCAGCCGCCTTCGAAGTTGAACACGCCCTTGTTGTCCCAGCCGTGCTCGTCGTCGCCGATAAGCAGACGCTTGGGATCGGTGGAAAGGGTGGTCTTGCCGGTTCCGGAGAGGCCGAAGAAGATGGCGGTGTTCTCGCCGTTCATGTCGGTGTTTGCAGAGCAGTGCATTGCTGCGATGCCCTTCAGGGGAAGATAGTAGTTCATCATGGAGAACATACCCTTCTTCATTTCACCGCCGTACCAGGTGTTGAGGATGACCTGCTCGCGGCTGGTCACGTTGAAAGCGACGCAAGTCTCGCTGCGGAGGCCAAGCTCCTTATAGTTGTCGACCTTTGCCTTGGCTGCGCAGTAAACTACGAAGTCGGGTTCCTGGTCGAATTCCTTCTGGTTCTGGGGACGGATGAACATGTTGGTCACGAAGTGTGCCTGCCATGCAACCTCCATGATGAAGCGGACCTTCATGCGGGTGTCTTTGTGGGTGCCGCAGAATCCGTCGACCACGAAGAGGCGCTTGCCGCTGAGCTGCTGCTTTGCGAGCTTCTTGACTGCGCCCCAGGTCTTTTCGGACATCTTGTGGTTGTCGTTCGGATAGCCTTCGGTAGTCCACCAGATTTCGCCGGGAGCGCCTTCCTTGGTGGTCTTGTCGTAGACGATGTATTTGTCTTTGGGAGAACGGCCGGTGTAGATGCCGGTCATTACGTTGATTGCACCGAGCTCGGTAACCTGACCTTTGTCGTAGCCTTCAAGGCCGGGTTTTGTCTCTTCGTTGTAGAGAACCTCATAAGTAGGGTTGTAGAGGATTTCCTTTACGCCGGTGATGCCGTACTTGGCAAGAGTTTTTTTGTCCATAAAATATTTTAGAGTTTAAGGTTTTTCTTAAAAGCGCGCAAATTTACATAAAATGCTGCAAAAAGTAAACCATATTCACCATAAATGGTGATAAATCAAAAGAAATTCGACAGGAATATCACGGCGACGGCTACAGGTGCAAGGTATTTCAGCAGGAAATACGAAAAATCGAAGAGCCGTGCGCTTCCGGAGCCGCCTGAGGTGAACTCGTCGCGGACGTCATCTTTCTTCATTACCCATCCTACGAAAATCACGCAGAGTATTCCGCCTATGGGCAGAAGTATGTTGCAGCACAATTTGTCGAGCCAGTCGAAAATGCCGAGGTTCAGGGCGCACATCGCACCTATGATCCCCGTGACGGCAAACACGAGCAGGGTGGCGCTGCCTCGCTTCATTTTCTTCTCCTCTATAAGCCACGCGACCGGCACTTCCACCAGCGAAACCGACGAAGTGAGGGCGGCGATGGTAACCGTCAGGAAGAATGCTGCGGCAACGACAGTCGCCAGGACGGGGGAGGCCTCGCTCATCGATACGAAAATGTAGGGGAGGGTGTCGAATATCAGCCCGGGGCCAGATCCGGGTTCGATGCCTGCGGCGAACACGGCGGGCATTATCACGAATCCGGCAAGCACCGCAAAGAAGAGGTCGAATCCGGCAGTCCCGACTCCGGAGAAAACGATATTCTCCTTCTTGCTTATGTAGGACGCGTAGGTGATGATTATGCCCATTCCCAGCGAGATGGAGTAGAAACTCTGCCCTATGGCGTTCACGAAGGTCCGCGCACTCACCTTGCCCCAGTCGGGCTTGAGCATGTAATCAATTCCTTCCGATCCGCCTTTCAGCGTTACGGAATAGATTGCAAGGCCTACGATCAGTATAAACAGCAGGGGGATGGAGACCTTGCTGAAGGTTTCTATCCCTTTCTTGACACCGCCGGCCACGATCAGGCATGAAATCGCCAGATAGATGACAAAGGCCGCCACGGCCCACCCGGAAGAGGAAAAACTACCGAATGAGGGGAAGGCGAGAGTGAACGATTTCAGCAGATAGGAGATGCTCCAGCCTCCGACCACGGCGTAGTACGACAGAATCAGGGTAGGAGTGAGAATGCAGAGTATCCCCAGCAGGTTCCATTTCGATCCGGGTGCAAGGCGGCTCATGGCCCCGAAGCAGTTCGCCCCGCTGCGCCTTCCGATTATGAATTCCGCGAAGAAGATGGGTACGGACAGCAGCAGCGATGCCGCGATATAGATGAGGATGAAGGCGGCTCCGCCGTTCTCGCCCACCATGTACGGGAAACGCCAGATGTTTCCCAGTCCTATGGCGCTTCCCGCCAGGGCTGCTATGGCAGCGAAGCGGCTGCCGAAGTTTTCTCTAGTGTCTGCCATAAGTCACTCCCAGCCAATCATCGGTTCTGAACGGCCATGCCGGCAATCCTTCCGAATTGAAAAGATTGCATATAGGATTGGCAGCCCATGCGTAACGTACTGCTATGGGGTGTGCCACCTCGGGGCAGGAAACGACTACCTCGTTCCCGGCAATAGTGGCATCGGCCCAGTGCCAGACTCTGTCGGCGCCTGCAATCTGGAAACCGCAGAGTTTCCCGCTTTCCGCCTTTGCGACCATATCCGGGAACACGTTGCCTTTCCCGTAACGGTCTTCGGCATGCTTGCCGGAAGGAATGACCCTCAGGCCATCTGCCACGTCGGTGAAACGCACCCTGATGCAGGCGTTCTCAATCTTATAAGATTCGAAGCGGGGGCCGTCCGCAATTCCTTTTTTGCCGTAATCGTTCACCTCGGCAAGTTTTGCAAGGCGCTCCCCGACCTCCTGCTTGCGAACGGGATGAATGTCTTCGGCCTCTCCAAGATCGATTATGCATGCCATGCCCACCTTATCGAGTGTGCGGGTTGCCATCGCCTGGGCTTCGCGCAGTTCCGCCCAGTCATCATCGCCCGCAACCTTGCGAACTCCCTTGTAGTTTGCAATCTGGGTTATGTAGAAGGGAAAGTCATAGCCCCAGAGCCCGCGCCAGTCGAGAATCATCGCGCTCATAAGGTCGCGGTAGCGGTAAGCTTTCTCGGCATTGGATTCTCCCTGATACCAGATAGCACCCTTGATTGCAAAGGGGGCGAGGGGCTTGATCATCGCATTGTAAAGCACGGTGACGAGGTTTGGTTCGCGTGCCGTGGATTTTGGAACGCCCTCGAAAGAAACGGAGAGGGTAACCTTCCATTGCCCGTCGAGGCGTATCCTGCGGCCGTCGGGCCCTTCCAGATACATAAGGTCGGGGGCTCCGTACAGGCCTCCGTCACCATGGTCGTCGGTATTGCGGATGCAGATTACGGTTTTGCCGGCCTTGACGTGGCTGCCCGGCACCGTGTATTCGCGTGCCTTGTTCCAGATGCGGCCGCTGCCTACCATCTCGCCGTTCCAGTAAGTTTCGTCGAAGTCGTCGATGGGGCCAAGGCTGAGAGTGATTTCTTTTCCAGCCCATTCGGCAGGGATCTCTATGTTTTTGCGGAACCAGTAAATGCCATTGACGGCGGGCCACAGCTCCTGAACCTTGCAGGGAAGCGGGATGCTGCGCCATGCGCTGTCGTCGAAACCGGGCTGTGCCCACAGGGCTTTGCCGTCCTTGAGGCCTTGATCCTGCTTCGTAACCTTTTTGTAAAAGGCGTCTATTTCCTCTTCGAAAGTTTTCTCCCTTTCAGCTTCGCTGTCCGAGAGGCCTCTCACCTTGTCGAGTTGGGCGCGCAGGTCGGGATATTCGCTGATGGCTCCGGCGCTCATCCAGGCTTCGATAATGGTGCCGCCCCAGCTGCTGTGGATGATGCCGACAGGGATTTTGAGGTCCTGCATGAGCTTGCGGCCGAAGTACCATGCTGCGGCCGAGAAGTTCCTTATGGTTTCAGGAGAGGATTCCTTCCACTTGTCAAAGTCTGCGCTGAAATAATCGTGCTCTGTCATTCCCGTGGCGCGGGAAACCTGCAGCAGCCGCAGGTCCGCCCACTGCGACGCATTGGCTATATCTTCCTGATTGGTACGCACGGCCCTCCAGCTTTCTACGGGCATCTGCATGTTGGACTGCCCGGATGCAAGCCAGACTTCCCCTACAAGCACGTTATTCAGCGCGGTGGGCTCTCCGTCGCTGATAGTTACGCTATGCTTCTTGAAACTGCCCTTCGGGGTGTCGATCTTCACGCACCATTTGCCATCGGAATCAGCGGTCGTGCTGTATGTGCGCTTGTTCCAGGAAGGTGTCACGCTGATGCTTGCACCAGGGGCGGCCTTGCCCCAGACAGGGGCCTGGCATTTCTGCTGGAACACCATGTTGTCGGTAAAAAGGGGAGTCAGTTCGACCTTTGCGCTCAAAGAGAGAGAGGCAAGTGCCGTCACTGCAAAAAGGAAGAATCTTTTCATTTCGGCTTTGTTTTGGTATAACTTTCAAAGTTAAGAATTTTCTCTTACATTTGTTTTTATGAATCAGACCATACACGATATTCTCTCGAGAAGAAGCATACGCCGCTTCCGCCCTGATCCGGTTCCGAAGGACATGTTGAATCAGGTGATCGAAGCCGGACTCTATGCCGCCAGCGGCAAAAATCATCAGTCTGCAGTAATCCTGGCGATCACCGATCCTGCGCTGATAAAGCGGCTTTCGGAAGCCAACAGGACCATCTGGAACAAACCGGAAGGCTTCGACCCCTTCTTTGGGGCACCTGCCGTATTGGTGGTGCTCGACAAAGCCGATTGGCGCAACAGGGTGTATGACGGATCTCTGGTCATGGGCAACCTGATGTTGGCCGCCCATTCCCTCGGACTCGGCAGTTGCTGGGTGCACCGTGCAAAGGAGGAGTTCGAGCAGCCCGAATGGCAGGAACTTCTGCATTCCCTTGGCCTGGAAGGGGAGTACGAAGGCATAGGGCATTGTGTAATAGGTTGGCCGGAAGGCGATCTCCCCGATCCTCTGCCCCGTCGGGAGGGGAGAGTTTTTTTGATTGAATAATTGTCAGAAAGTCGGATTTATTTATATATTTGCGCATTGTATTGTACTGAACCTTTATCAAGATGGAAAAGATCATCGATGCCATTCCCGTGGATCTTATCCGGGCTGAGCTCATACCATCGCGCAAGTTGATGGACACCAACAAGGGTGGTAATGAAATCTATGTCGTAGATTGTTTCAATGCACCCAATACCCTGAGGGAAATAGGCCGCATCCGCGAAATCGCCTATCGTGAAGCCGGCGGGTGTTCGGGCAAGTCGATGGATCTCGACGAGTACGATTTCATGGAAAAACCCTATCAGCAGCTGATTGTCTGGGATCCGGACGCTCAGGCCATAATCGGCGGGTACCGCTACATTCTCGGGAAGAATGTCGTACTTAAAGAAAACGGCCAGCCCAATGTGACTGCCTCGCATCTTTTCCAGTTTTCAGACAAGTTCATAGCGGAGTATCTCCCGAAGACGATGGAACTCGGGCGTTCGTTCGTCGCTCCGGAGTATCAGAGTTCCAAGGCCGGCGCCAAGGCCCTGTTCACGATGGACAACCTGTGGGACGGTATCGCGGGCGTGCTGCTGAGCAATCCGGGAGTAGAGTATTTCTTCGGGAAGATGACCATATATAAATCTTTCGACAAGACTGCCCGCGAACTGATAGTGCGCTTCCTTGAGAAGCATTTCCCGGACAATGAAGGGCTTATCCGTCCATACAAACGGCTGGAGTCCTCGACCGATGTCCGTCTTATCGACCTGATTCTCAAGGAGGACGGTTTGCGTGAGGACCTGCGCTGTCTCAAGAACGCCCTTCGCCAGCTCGGCACCGCGATTCCGCCGCTGGTGAATTCATACATCAATTCTTCGTCCACCATGAAGATCTTCGGTTCAGCGGTGAACGATGAACTCTCCGACGCCATCGAAACGGGACTGATGATTCATTTCGACGAGATGTACCCCGACAAGCGCGACAGGCATATCCTCACCTTCATTGAAAAGAGAGTCCCGCGCCTCCGCAGGCTGCGCATCCGTCTCGAAGACCATTCTCCCAAGAATTCTCCGGAGATAGAATTCAAATAAGCTCGAGATTGTCGCAGTCTTGGGAAAATCGTATATTTGCCTGTCAGATAAATCGGGATTCAACCACTTAATACCATGGGCAGTTTCTGGAACAAGACAAAAGTGTTTTTTGAATCGAGAGGATGGCGCATCTTCTGGTCATTGTTTGTCATCGCCGTTTTCGTCAACTTATTCGTACAAACGCTCCATCGACCGATGGATTGGTTCCGTGTGGTCCTTCTCATCACGCTTCCTATCCTTGTCATAAGGAGAGTATTCGAGATTGTGCGGGCCATTAAATCTAAAACAAAAGACCAGTAAATTCGAATTTTTTCAGTTTCCTTTTCAAAAGAATAATGGTGTTTGTTCCGAAAAATGCTGTTTTTTCGGAACAAACTTGTCATTTTGAAGGATTTGTTCCCGTTTCCGGCCTTTTTTCGGAACAAATCTTCACTCGCCCTGGATAAAACGCAGGCGCCCTGCGATGAAGACCTCTATGGCGGCGTTTTTCGATTCCTTCGGCTTCAAGGTTAATTAGATTCAAGCATTCAGTGTTGTAAGAAAATGCTGAATCCTGCGAACCCCTTCCCGGATTACGTCGTCTTCCAAAGTGAATGCCAGCCTGATATAGCCGTCAAATGCATCACCGAATGAAAGACCCGGCGTAATGGCAACGTGCTCATTCTCCAGCAGGGCGCTGCAGAAAGAGCGCGAATCAAGCCCGGTAGCAGATATGTCCACAAATAGATAAAATGTGGCATCCGGAACGGTGTATTTGATTAGCGGAGAACCTTCCAGGGAATCCAAGAGCGTTGTCCTGCGGGCACGGAACTGTTCGCGTATGGGCTCCGTGTAGGCGGATGCTCCCCTGATTGCCTCAATGGCGGCCCACTGGGATATGGAACTGACGCAGACAGCCACGTTTTCCTGCATCTTTACCAGCCTCTTGATGAAATGGGAGGGGCCTACAACATAACCTACTCGCCAGCCTGTCATGCAAAAAGCCTTTGAGAAAGAGTTGAACACCACCAGATTTTCGGCCGAAGGATAGAATTCTGAAATGGAATGGAAGGGCTTGTCGTAAACCAGCGTCGAATAAACTTCGTCGGAGAATACATACAACCCTTTTTCATCGGCAATGGATGCTATTTGCCGAAGAATCTCATATGGATAGACGGCCCCGGTAGGATTGTTCGGAGAATTGACTACGATGAGTTTGGTCCTGTCGTTAATAAGTGTCCGAAGGTAGTCAAGGTCCGGGAGAAACCCTTCCGTAAATCTATCGGCAATAACGGGTTTCGCCCCGCACAGAAGCACATTATTCGGGCACTGAGCCCATGTGGGGCCGATAATTATTACCTCGTCACCGGGATTCAGCAGCATCCGGAATGTTCATACGCGGCAATTGCTTCTCTTAACTGCATGATGCCAGCGCTGGCAGTGTACCTTGTTCTATGCTCGCCGATACACCTTCTGGCCGCTTCGCAGATGCCTTCCGGCGTGGGGATATCCGGATCTCCCAGCGTGAAGTCCACCACATCGTCGTATTGCTGCGCAAGCGCGAGGAACTTCCGCCCCAGCGTACCGCGTATGCTCCATGAAAGATCAGAGAAATACATATTTAAACGCGTTTTTCGATATCGAAATATATGATGCTTCCCAGAGCGTCAATCGTCAAAAGTGAACGGGACTTTCTTTACATTGTCACCGTAAATCGTCCGGAAGTCATCCCTCATGGAAATGACGTGGTATCCGGCTTCCCGCCACTGTTCACCCAACTTAAGGGCTTTCTCGCGGTTGGCGTGGTCACGGGCCTCGTCATCGGCAATAAGCATGAAAGCGGCCGTCTTGTGCTCGGTGTTACTTAGACAATAGTTATGCATGGCGCTGTCTCCGCCGCTGTTGCCGAAGGACAGGACCGGCACCTTGCCTATCTCCTGGGTTATCTGCAGCACCTTGTTGGTCTTGAGGTTCTTGATAATCAGCTGGTCGGTGCGGACGAGGCTTTCCTCCTTGCCGAAAGTGTGGTTGACACCCTCTTCGTCGCCCTGGCCAGTGGATTCCAACTTCACGTCCATGCCGATGACCCGGTTGGGGGCGATGCCGATGGCCTGGACCAGCGCACGGCAGATGAAGCGGTCGGAGCCGGAGACAACGTAATAGGTGAATCCGTTGTCCTCCAG
>ONFK01000248.1:721-3467 GCA_900317065.1 uncultured Bacteroidales bacterium | reverse complement strand
CGTCCATAACTGCCTTCGGCAATAAGAATCCTACATCTTATTTCCGCCTTGTTCCCCATCAGGAGGCGCCCACGAATGTATGCTGGGGCGATTGCAACCGTTCCGCCCTCGTGCGTGTGCCTCTCGGATGGAGTGCCGGCACGGATATGTGCTCAAAAGCTAACCCTCTTGAGAAAGAGTCCGATGCGGATACCACGGGAAAGCAGACCTTCGAAATGCGCAGCCCGGACTGCTCCGCAGACATTTATCAACTGATGGCCGGTTTGTGCGTAGCTGCCCGCAAGGGGCTGGATATGCCCAGGGAAGACGCCCTGCGTATAGCGGAAGAGAAGTATGTGGATATGGACATACACAAGAGCGAGAATGCAGCACGTCTGGCCACGCTTGAACAACTGCCTACTTGCTGCGTCGAAAGCGCCGATTGCCTCGAGAAAGCTCGTTCGGTTTATGAAGAAGCCGACGTATTCCGTCCTCGTATGATAGACGGAATCGTCAAGGCCCTGAAATCTTTCGACGATTCGTCGCTGCACAAGGATGCACGCGGAGATACCAAACTGATGCGCAGTCTGGTAGAGAAGTATTTCTATTGCGGATAGATTATCGTATGGCTTTGTCCTGCAGCGTCCAGCCGGTCAGACTGGATACGTACGGGATGAAGTTGTGCGCGATTTTCAACTGGGCGGGGTAGGCAGGGTGACCTGCAGACCCCGTTTCGTTCCTGAGAAAGCTGTTGCGGAAGATGCCTGTATATGATACGTTATGCAGCCCGGCTTTGTCCACAGCGGCATGCACGTATTCGAATACTTCGATCCTTGGCGCAGCGCACAGGATGGGATGTTCGTCGCCGTAGAAGGCCTTGATCTCCTTCAAGAGCCGGATGTAGTCCTCGACGAAGAGCCTCTCGGCTGGCTGTCTTCCGCGAGAAAAATCGTTTTCTCCAAGGTAAATCACGGTAATCGCCGGCTTGACGGGGAAATGCTTCGGATTCCATTTCGCCGCCAGCGTATCGTCCGGGGCGGAACTGTCGAAGGTCCGGAGGTATCTGTCCACCTGGGTGTAACCGCGCCCGCCGTCATTGTAGTTGCGGTTGACACCCTGTCCTGAATGTGCCATTACCAGGATGTCGGCATCGAAGTATCTGCCCAAAATAGCGGCATGAGTGAAATTCTGGTTCTCGTCTTCGGGACGGAACGGATCTTCCGGCTTGCTGTTTTCGGCGCCGTACCCGCAGGTGAACGAGTCTCCGACGAATTCAATGACTCTTTCCTTGACAGGCTCCGCCTGAAGAAGCTCGCCGTCAGTAAGGATGCTCTGTACCGTAACCCTGCCCTGGCTGGCTTCTGTCCTTTTTTGGAGGATGACAGTATGCTGCTTTGGAATACGTTTGCCGTAACGGGCCTTGAGTGCCGCGGGATCGCAAAGTACAAGGGTGGTGTCTCCTTTTGCCGTAAGCACCTGGTCGGCAAAAGGGCCGGCCGGATTGTCCAGCCACAGGTTGAACCAGTCCTTGCCGCTGTCATTGAGCTTGACTGCAAGATAATTGCCTTCGAAGGATATCCGTACCCTGGAGCCTGTCCAGTCGAAAGACACTGTGTTATTCTCGACCAGCGTTCGAGTGATATATGTGATGCGGCTGTCGCCGGCAGGGAATTCTTTTAATTTAGGCGTGGTCGCTTCAGCCAGGATGGCGGCTGCAAAAATCAGTACGCTTGAAAGGATTTTTTTCATAGTGCAAATATAAAAAAAGTTCGCAATTGCGTGGTTCGGAGCGAAGCGACCGGGGAAGTCGCTGACGGCTGTCCCCTCAGGGTCTGGACCGGGGAGAAGGAAGGCCCGCCTTTCCAATGGATCATGTCTTCAGTCGAGAATACATCGTATCTGCCAGAGCAGCACCGCTACCGTTATTAAACGTCTCATAGGTATAGACGAAAGATTCTGTTTACAATCCGTTTTTTAAGAATTCCCGAAGGCTTATATGCTGGATTCCTTCGTCGTCGGTCCGCGTGACCAGGGGGGTCATAGAGATGACATATTTTGGATAGTTGTCTGCTATTCCTTTAAGCGCCCCGAACTCCCGCTTGCGGGTCTCGTCGTTTCCGATAATGTAGGAAGCCTGAATGTACACGCGCTGCTTGTCTTTGACACAGACGAAATCTACTTCACCGGCAAGCAGCTGCCCTACGTTCACTTTGTACCCGTCGTGGATGAGCTGGTGATAAATGATGCTCTCGATGACTTTCTCGATGTCTCTGTCCCGGTTGGTCTCAACGCAGGAGTTGCGGATGCCGTTGTCCTCAAAGTAATATTTGCTGTTCGACTGCAGGAGTTTCTTTCCGCGTATATCGAAACGTGGGACCTCAGTCACGATGTATGCATCGCAAAGGTATTTGAG
This sequence comes from uncultured Bacteroidales bacterium, assembly GCA_900317065.1. GTDB lineage: Bacteria > Bacteroidota > Bacteroidia > Bacteroidales > UBA932 > Cryptobacteroides. The sequence continues at coordinate 1,075 of ONFK01000248.1, read as the reverse complement.
GTATTTCAAGACCAGTTCGATGGATACCGGGCTTTTCTGCCCCTTCATATAATTGGAAATACTGGTGGCCGAAACCGGTTTCCCAGTACTGTCGGCAAGAAAACTGACCAGGTTGAACAGGAACGGTACATTCCTAATCTTATGCTTGAGAATTATATCCTTGACAAGGGCTGTGTTCAGCACGTCCTGGGCATATGAATACACTTCGTTTTCATCGTGTATATCGTACTTGACGAGCCCCGGCAGGCCTCCGGCGTTGATAAATAGTGACATGGCGTTATCTCCATCTTCCAGATTATGGAAGCGGATGAAATCCTTATACGTCAGGGCCTGGATGTAAACTTCGTGATAGCG
>ONFK01000248.1:0-708 GCA_900317065.1 uncultured Bacteroidales bacterium | reverse complement strand
AGGATAAGTCACTGGAAAGCGTCTCGGCATTGCTGCCGGTGAGAACCAGATCCGTGCGTGGCTCCGTTCTCCAGTGACGGACACTCTTCTCAAACTCCTTGATTTCCTGGACTTCATCGATTAGGATGTAATTCTGTTTGTCCGGAACGTATTTCCCCTCTATGTATTTGTTCAGGTCTTTATAGGTGAGGATATCGTCCCAATCCTTCTTCTCTTTATTGATGTAGATAACGTTATTGCCATCCGATTCTGAGAGCAGATCCCTCAGGGACATCAGGACATAGCTCTTACCAACGCGTCGCTGGCCCGTGAGGACGATGATGGTTTCTTTTCCGAAGTAATGCCGTACCTGCGCAAGGTACTCAGGTCTTTGTAGTATTTCCATAGTGCAAATCTACGGAAATTCTCCTATATGACCAAGAAAACTTCCAAATAATCGAATTTTATAAGATATAACTGATAAAATTTAACAAAACCCAACTGTAACCGTGCGCAAAATCAATTTTATGGTAAAAGAACTATTAGAAAAGGAATTAACCATAGTGAAGGAAATAATAGGAAACATTAGTGTCCACTAAAAAAACGTAAAAGTTCATTGAAAATATTGAAAGTTAGGTAATTACAAAGGTTTTTGGAGTCAACCGATTTGAATTTATCTTTGCCAGACTATCGTAGAATGGCACATGAATAAAGGAAAATACGTGTTCT
>ONFK01000263.1 GCA_900317065.1 uncultured Bacteroidales bacterium | reverse complement strand
GCATCGTGTTCTTCATCCTTGCCAAGTGGGGCTTTCCGGCGATTACCGGTATGGTGGACAAACGCAACGAACACATCAGCGAGAGTCTTCGCCTCGCCGATGAGGCTCAGGCGCGCATGTCGAGGCTTGCGGAGGAGCAGGAAAAGCTCATAGCCGAAACCAGGCAGGAGCAGGGTCGCATCCTCAAGGAGGCGGCCCAGGCCAGGGCGGAGATCCTCGCGCAGGCGAAGGAGGATGCCAAGGCGCAGACTGCCGAGATGGTGAGCAAGGCGCGTGAGCAGATAGAGAACGAGAGGGAGTCGGCTCTCCGGGATATCCGTCGGCAAGTCGCTTTGCTGTCGGTGGATGTAGCGGAGAAAGTGCTTCGCTCTAAGCTCGACAGCAGCGTGGAACAGCAGAAGTTGATAGATCGTTATGTAGATGAATCAAGGAGCAGTAGCTAGCAGGTACGCCAAGGCTTTTCTGGAATTGGTCAGGGAAAGCGGAAGGGGGGAGCAGGTCTTCGCTCAGGTGAGGGCCCTGCTTAAGGACGCGTCGTCCGCCACGCAGCCGCTGGAGCCAGACATCGAAAAACTGGTGCTGCTGCTGAGGCGGAACCGCCGTCTGGACTGTCTCAAGTTCGTGCTGAACGATTTCGTCCGGCTCTGGTGCTCCGATCAGAAGATCCTTCTCGCCCGGCTGGTCACCGCCGTGCCTTCTCCCGGCCTGCCTGAACGCATCGAGTCCCTTCTCAAGGACCGTAGCGGCTGCAGGATAATACTTGAAACCGAGGTGGATCCGGATTTACTCGGAGGTTTCATTATCGAATTGGAAAATGAAACATTGGACGCCAGCGTGCGCCGCCAGATCGACGACATCCGCCGTTCCCTCGTACAAAAGAACAACAGAATCATATGACGCAGAATACTATCAAGCCCAGCGAGATTTCCGACATCCTGCTCGGACAGCTGAAAGACATAGATACCACCGTCCACTTCGAAGAGACCGGCAAGGTGCTCCAGGTGAGCGACGGGGTTGCCCGCATCTACGGCCTGGTGAACGCCGAGGCTGGCGAGCTGCTGGAGTTCGACTCCGGCGTGAAGGGCGTGGTGATGAACCTCGAGGAGGACAATGTGGGCGCCGTGCTCCTCGGTCCCACCGACCAGGTGAAGGAGGGTATGCCGGTCCGCAGGCTGGGCCGCATCGCTTCCATCAATGTGGGAGAAGGAATGGTCGGCCGCGTGGTGAATCCGCTCGGAGAGCCGCTGGACGGTTTGGGAGAGATCAAAGGCGAAACTTTCGAGATGCCTCTGGAGCGAAAGGCTCCGGGGGTGGTGTATCGCGAACCGGTCACCGAGCCTCTGCAGACAGGCCTCAAGGCTGTGGATTCGATGATTCCAATCGGCCGCGGCCAGCGCGAGCTCATCATCGGCGACCGCCAGACCGGAAAGACCGCCCTCGCCATCGACACCATCATCAATCAGCGCAGCTGCTTCGAGGCGGGAAAGCCCGTCTACTGCATCTACGTGGCCGTCGGGCAGAAGGGTTCGACCGTCGCGTCCATCGTTGAAACCCTGCGCGCAAAGGGAGCCATGGACTATACCATCGTCGTAGCGGCGACTGCGTCCGACCCCGCCGCGGTGCAGTTTTATGCGCCTTTCGCTGGGGCTGCCGTCGGAGAGTATTTCCGCGACACGGGCCGTCCCGCGCTCATAGTTTACGACGATCTCAGCAAACAGGCGGTCGCCTACCGCGAGGTGTCGCTGATCCTGCGCCGTCCTTCCGGGCGCGAGGCATATCCGGGAGATGTCTTCTATCTTCACAGCCGCCTGCTCGAGCGTGCCGCCAAGATCATCGGCCAGCAGGAGGTCGCGGAGCAGATGAACGATCTGCCCGAGTCGCTGAAGGGCCGCGTCAAGGCCGGCGGCTCGCTTACTGCCCTGCCCATCATCGAAACACAGGCGGGCGACGTTTCAGCCTACATCCCCACGAACGTGATTTCCATCACCGACGGACAGATTTATCTGGAGAGTTCGCTCTTCAACCAGGGTTTCCGTCCTGCAATCAACGTCGGTATTTCGGTGTCACGTGTGGGCGGCTCCGCGCAGGTGAAGAGCATGAAGAAGGTCGCGGGCACGCTCAAGATCGACCAGGCGCAGTACAACGAACTCGAGGCTTTCAGCAAGTTCAGTTCCGACATGGACAAGGTGACAGCCATGGCGCTGGACAAGGGGCGCAAGAACAACCGTCTGTTGATTCAGCCGCAGTACGCACCCATGCCTGTGGGCGAGCAGGTGGCCATTCTCTACTGCGGCACGCACGCCCTGATGGCGGATATCGCCCTCGACAAGGTTTCCGAGTTCGAGCGTCTGTTCCTCGACCGGATGCGCGCTTCGCACAGGGATGCGCTGGACACTCTATCCGCCGGCAAGATCGACGAGGGAGTGGAGGCAGTGCTGCAGAAAGTCGCGGCCGAAGTTTGTTCGCAGATTAACGTTTAGGTTTCATGGCATCGCTCAGGGAGATAAAGGATCACATCGCGTCGGTGCGCAGTACGCTGAAGATTACTTCGGCGATGAAGCTCGTG
>ONFK01000076.1 GCA_900317065.1 uncultured Bacteroidales bacterium | reverse complement strand
ATAACGGCATACTCTTCGCTCCCGGCAAGGCCGTGAACGCCGGCGGTGTCGCCACTTCCGGTCTCGAAATGACCCAGAACGCCGCTCACCTCAGCTGGACGGCGCAGGAGGTCGACGACCGTCTGCATCACATCATGGAGAGCATCCACGAGCAGTGCGTCAAGTTCGGCACCCGTGCCGACGGCAGCGTTGACTATGTGAAGGGCGCCAACATCGCCGGATTCATGAAGGTCGCTACCGCAATGCTTGAGCAGGGCATCATTTAAGCCGCGTTTTAATTTAATTATTTATAAATAATTACTAAATTTGCAGCCGCCTTGATTGGCGGTTGCATTTTTTGTGCGAATTTTACAGTTTAACTAAAATATGGCTGACAAGAAATTCAATGTCAAGTATTGTGTGCTACTGCCTATAGTCCTGATAGCCACGATTTTTCTCTGGGCTGTGCCTACATCGTTCTTCGGCATCGACGCCCTTACCGCCACCCAGCAGCGCGTGATCGCATTGTTCGTTTTCGCTGCACTGATGTGGATCTTCGAGATCATTCCCAACTGGACAACCTCCCTCCTGGTGATAGTGCTGTCGCTGCTGACCGTTTCCAACAAAGGTCTCGGCTTCCTCTGCACTCCCGAGGCCGGCAAGCTGGTGAATTACAAAGACCTGATGGCATCCTTCGCGGATCCGGTCGTGATGCTCTTCCTCGGCGGTTTCGTGCTTGCCATCATGGCGGAGAAATACGGTCTGGACGTCACCATGGCCCGTTTCCTTCTCAAGCCTTTCGGAAAGAAACCGAAGATGGTGCTTCTGGGCTTCCTGCTGGTAATATCCATCTTCTCGATGTTCATGAGCAACACCGCCACCGCAGCTATGATGCTTGCGTTCCTGGCCCCTGTGCTCGCCGCCCTGCCTGCCGATGACAAAGGCCGTATCGGTCTCTCGCTTGCCATTCCCGTGGCAGCCAATCTCGGCGGTATAGGAACTCCTATCGGAACCCCTCCGAACGCTACTGCAGTGCGTTTCCTCGAGGATGCCGGCAAGGCCGTCGGATTCGCGGACTGGACCTTCCGCATGGTTCCCTACGTGCTCATCATGATACTCTTCGCGTGGGTTCTCCTGCAGATCTTCTTCCCCTTCAAGAGCAAGGAGGTCGTGCTGAACATCCCTGAGAACAAGCGGGGGAAAGACTGGAAGACCACCGTCGTATGGGTCACCTTCATAGGCACCATCCTCCTCTGGATGACCGAGCAGATCCATCACATCAATTCCAACGTGGTCGCCCTCATCCCTCTGGGAGTTCTCACCGCCACCGGAATCTTCACCAAGGAAGATATCAAGGAAATCAACTGGAGCGTGCTCTGGTTGGTGGCCGGAGGTTTCGCCCTCGGAACCGCCCTGCAGGGGACCGGTCTTGCCAAGGTGCTTATCGAGGCCATTCCTTTCGGAAGCATGTCCGTGGTCGTCGTGCTCGTCGTGGCCGGCCTCGTCTGCTACTTCCTCTCGAACTTCATCAGCAACTCCGCTACCGCGGCCCTGCTGATTCCTATTCTTATAGTGGTGGCCGAAGGTATGGCGGATCCCGATGCTGCAAACAATGCAAGCTTCATGGCTCTCGGCGGCACTCAGGCAATGATTTCCTTCATCGCCGTCTGCGCCTCCATCGCAATGCTCTTCCCGATTTCCACCCCTCCGAACGCCATCGCTTCTTCCACCGGCCTGGTGGAGACCAAGGACATGGCCAAGGTCGGCATCATAGTGGGCGTGGTTGGATTCGTCCTCGGATTCTTCTGGCTCACCAAACTTTTCCCTTTCGCTTAACAAATTGAATATGAAAAAGATTTTTACCACGATTGTATTTGCCGCCCTCGGGCTTTCGGCATTCGCTCAGGAAAGCAAGCCGAGCATCGAGGTGCACGGATTCATCCGCAACTTCTACGCCTTCGATACCCGCAGGATGAAAGGCCTTACCGAAGACTTCTTCACCTATGTTCCTTACGATGAGGAATTTGCAGCCAACGGTGATGACATGAACGCTTATCCCAACACCCGTTTCGCAGCCCTTACTTCCCGCCTTTGGGTGGAAGCCAAAGGTTACGAGGTTGAAGGATGGAAGGTGGGCGCACGCGTGGAAGGTGACTTCTACAACGGACTCGGGAACGATAAAGTGACCGGTACGGCGAACTTCCGTCTGCGCCAGGCATTCGTCACTCTTGCAAAGAAGGACCTTACGATCAAGGCCGGCCAGAGCTGGCATCCCATGGCAGCCGACATGCCCGACGTGTTCTCCCTGAACACCGGCGCTCCTTTCGGCCCCTTCAGCCGTACCCCTCTGACTCAGCTCGACTATAACTTCGGCGGAGGCCTTTCTCTCACCGCCGCTGCTCTCTGGCAGATGCAGTATGCATCCAACGGCCCCGAAGGGAAGAGCGCGAGCTACATCAAATACGGCAATACTCCCGAGATTTACGCCGGACTCAACTTCAAGGCAGACGGACTCGTCCTGCGTGCCGGTGTCAACGTGCTGAGCATCAAGCCTGTACTTAAGGATGCAGCCGGCTTCCGCACCGACCGTATCACCACCGTGACTCCTTTCTTCTACGCTCAGTATGCCAAGGACCTTTTCAGTGTCAAGTTCAAGACCGTGTTTGCAGAGGCGGGCGATCATCTCAACCTGAACGGCGGTTACGGTGTATCCAAGGTGCTTCTCGACAAGAACTGCGAGTATACTCCCACCCGCAATTCTTCCAGCTGGCTGAGCCTTGTTTACGGAAAGAAGCTTCAGGGAATATTCTTTGCCGGATATGTGAAGAATTTCGGCACGAAGGAAGCGCTTGACGGCGCTGCAGGCGTTCCCACCGGATTCTGGTTCAGCGGCAACAGCTTCGACAACATGAACCAGATGTTCCGTGTGACTCCTACCGTCATCTACAATCTCGGCAAGGTGGCCTTCGGTCTGGAGTATGAGCTCACTTCCGTCCAGTACGGCGACAAGACCAAGGGTATGAATCTCGAGACCGGTCTGTATGACCAGGGTCTGCACTGGGTTACCAACAACCGCGTGCAGGGATTGATCAAGTACACTTTCTAGCAGAAAGTATACTTGAAAGTCTTTTTAGGGGCTCTGCCCCTAAAGTACCTCGGAATACCTTTATTCAAGGATAGTGGAGAGGCCTTCGGCGATTCGCCGGAGGCCTTCTTTCATTGTGGCCTCGGGGCAGGCAAGGTTGATGCGGCAGCAGGACGCTCCGCCATAGATGGCTCCGTCGTTGACGCGTACCCCGTTGTTCTTCAGCAGGTGCTCCGCAACCGCCTTGCCTTCCTGTCCGGCAAAACCTTGCGAGGGCGTTGCGGAAGAAATGGCAATGCCCGTACCGAGACCCTTTACGGGCGAGGACGGGCCCTTTGCCATTTCCGAAGGCGAAGGTTTTGCCGGCGTGAATGCCTCTGCAAAATCCAGCCACAACAGATAGGTGGCCTCGAGTTCAGGGACGCGGACGGCCGGGAAGCGCTCTGCGAAAAGATCTTTCAGCATCATGAAGTTACTGTGAACCAGGGCATTCATCTGCTCCAGCCATGCAGCCCCTTCGTCGGAATATGCCGCCTGCAGGGCGACGATGCCGAACTGGTTTACGTCGCAGTGCTCCCAGACGTTGATCACCCTGTCCATGCGTCTGCGGAAATCTTCGTTGGCGCTGATTATGTTTGCAATCTGCACTCCCGCGATGTTGAAACCCTTGGTAGGGGAGACGAAGGAGATGCTGTTCTGCGCAAATTCCTCGCAGATCGAAGCGAATGGAACGTATGCCCTGCCCGGAGCCACAATCTCGCAGTGGATTTCGTCGCTTATCACCTTTACTCCGTGCCTCAGGCAGATTTCTCCCAGGCGCACCAACTCTTCACGGCTCCAAAGGCGTCCGCTCGGATTGTGGGGATTGCAGAGCAGGAAGGCCTTGGCGGCAGGGTCCGCGCAGCGGCGCTCTATGTCGTCCCAGTCCATCTCGTAGCGCTTGAGTCCGGGATTCCAGAGGAGTCTGCTCTCGCTGGTTTCGCAGCCCTGATTGGTGATGTTGTGGAAGAAACAGTTGTATGCAGGCACGTTCAGCACGACCTTGTCTCCCGCTTCGGTGAGAGCCTTTACCGCGATGGATGTCGCAGGCACGATTCCCTGGACGGGGATGATCTGATCTCGGGTAATCTGCCATCTGTGCCGGCCGGAGAACCAGTTGATGACTGATTCGTAATAGGAAGCAGGCACTTCGGTGTATCCGAAGACGCCCCTGTCCACCCTTTCGTGCAGGGCTTTCAGGATGCAGGGTGCGGCGGGGAAGTCCATCTCCGCCACCCACATGGGAATCACTCCGGGATCGCAGGTGTCCCATTTGACATCGTTGGTGCCACGGGCGAGACCCTCTGATACAAAGTCGAAATCGTACATTATTCTGCAAATTCTTTTTTCATCCACCGTTTCCCCCTGATACGCAGGAAGAAGATGATTCCACGCACGTTGAGCTCAATGCACATTGCAATCCAGTAGCCTGCAAGGCCGAGCTTCGGGGTGAGAATAAAGGCGAGCCCGATGCGCACCACCCACATGCTCGCAAAGTTCAGGATCATGGGCACCATGGTGTCTCCGGCGCCGACGCAGGAGCCGTATCCTATTATGGACACTGCGTAAAGCGTTTCTGCGAAGGCTTCTATTCGGAGGACCTTGACGCCCAGGGCGATGACTTCGGGATCGTTCGTCAGCACTCCCATCATCTGGGGGGCGAATATATACATCAGGATGCCGGCACCCGTCATCAGCGTGGCGGCAAGACCGGTGGTTATGTATGCGAACTGGCGCGCAAGCTCCTTGCGCTTCGCGCCTATGCTCTGACCGACGAGGGATGTGGCCGCATCGCTGAGCCCGTATCCGGGCATGTAGCAGAAGCTTTCAGCCGTGATGGCGAAGGAGTTGGCGGCAATCGCTATGGTGCCGAGCGGGGCGACGATGACCGTGCTCATGACGTAGGCGCCCCTGGAAATGATGTTCTGCAGCCACATGGGGCCGCTGATGCCAAAGGCAGCCTTGAGCGATTCCCTGTCCGGTATCCAGGAACCGCTGTCCTGAAGAATGTTGAGTTCCGGGCAGACGATGAACAGATACCAGAGCGCGAATGCGTGAGTAATCATCGTGGCCAGGCCGGTGCCCAGGGCTGCGCCTTTCACGCCCATATCCAGCACATAGATGAAGAGATAGTTGAGGCCGACGTCCAGTATGCAGGCGGAAACCTCCACGATGCTCGGAATCTTCATGTTGCCGCTGGCCTGCAGCATCGAGCAGGAAGTCACCGCTATCTGCATTACGGGAAGGAACGCGCAGAAAATTGCGAAGTACGCGCTGGCGTCCGCGCAAATTGCGGCGTCTCCACCCAGCCAGTGGGGCAGGAAGGGGCTGATCAGCAGCCCGAGGAACGACAGCACGAGGCTGAAGCCCAGTACGCTGAGAAAGCCCTTGCGCATGACTGCGCGGGCCTTGGCATAGTTCCGCGAGCCTATCAGCTGTGAAACCTGTACCGAGAAACCGGAGGAATTTGCGAAGCAGAATCCGCCGAAAATCCATGTGCTGGTGGCCACCAGGCCTATGGATGCTGCCTGTTCGGAACCCAGGCGCCCTACCATGCCCGCATCGATATATTCCATTATGATGGTGCCGAGTTGGGCGAGCATGGCCGGAAGGCCGAGGAGCCAGGCCAGTTTCAACTGCTCGCGCCGCAGCAGGGGCTCACCCCCGCGCAACTTCTCCAACAATAAATCTTTATGCGATGCGGACATTGGCCGCAAAGATAGCAATTATCCCCGATATTCGCTCGGGGTCATGCCCGTATGGGACTTGAAAAACTTGTAAAAAACCGACGCGTTCGGAAAATGCAGTTTGTAGACGATTTCCTTGACAGGCATGTCGGAATACTTCAGCATGTTCTTGGCTTCCAGGATGACGAAGGAATCAATCCATTCGGGGCCGGATTTTCCGCTGGCGTTCTTGATGATCTTGGAAAGATATTTCGGGGTGAGGCAGAGTTTGTCGGCATAGAACGCCATGCCGCGTTCCCTGTCATGGTACTCCGCAACAAGCTTGAGGAACTGCTCCAGGAAGAGTTTCGTGCGCATGGACTGCTCTCCGGCGGATTTGGGGCGTTCGACCGACAGGAGTTTCTTCTGCCAGATGGAGCCTGCATAGTACAGGCAGGACGATACGATCCCCCTCAGGACCTGCTTGATGCCTTTCTGCCCGCTCTTCACAAGCACGTCCACGAGCTCGAAATACTTCAGGAAGATCGCGCGTTCGTCCGTGCTCATCTCGAAGCAGGGATTGTCCAGCAAGGAAATGCTTTCGTTGAACATCTGCACATAATCCATGCGCGAACTGGACAGGAAATCGCTGGAAACCGCGACCATTACGAAGTGCAGCCGCTTAAGCTGGTCTTCGTCTATGCTGTAGATGCGGCTGATGTTGCCCGGGAGGTTGATGATTACCGAGTTCTCCCGGATATCGTAGGTCTTGAGATTGATTTCGGCCTTGAGTTCTCCTTCCAGGCAGAATATCGCCAGGTACCCATTCAGACGGCACGGGTAATTAAGTATGTCCAGGATTGCATCGTGGCGGACTTCCGCTATGAAGAAGTCGTCGGACAAAGTGTCAGTGACGGTGCCGGGGAAGTATTTAGACAGGTCGCGGAGACTGATTTCGTGAAGGTTGCTGTCCATGCGCGTGATTGTTGTTTTCGCCTGCAAAGCTAATACAAAAATGTAAAAAAGATTACAAATTCGACCTTTCCGAAACAACGGGCGCAGTTTTGATTCATTTTTGGGGTAAAAAAGGCTCTGATTTTGCATAGAGAGAAGGCGCAAATGAAAAATGAAATGAAAAGAATAATCTGTGTGGCCGGCATGGTGCTGGCACTCGCGGCTCCGGCCGCACGGGCGCAGGACACGGCCATGGTGGCCAGGACCCTGAGCCTGGATGACTGCCGCCAGATGGCAATCATCAGCAACAAGAACCTCGAGCAGCAGCGAGCGAAACTCGAGATGGCAGGCTATGACCGGAAGATAGCCGCCGCCAACTATTTCCCGAAAATCAGCGCAATCGGCACATATCAGCACACCTGGGGCGATTTTTCTCTGGTGGATGACAGGAATATCCCGCAGTTCGGCCCGGAAGCGGCAAAACTGCAGAGCGCCTATAACGAAAGGATAGACGCCCTCACCCAATTGGTAAGCTCCAATCCTTTGATCGCCGCCGCGGTCGCGGCCGATCCCAAGGTCGTTGAACTGCTGGGCAATCTGACCGCGGTCGAGACAAACTCCGCCATCGCAGGGGTCGGACAGAAAGTGGACCAGGCGATAGACGAAACCATTCA
>ONFK01000022.1 GCA_900317065.1 uncultured Bacteroidales bacterium | reverse complement strand
GGGTTCTGGGCGCAGAAACTGCGCGGCTGGCGCAAGGCCCTCGTCAATCCCACCTTCCACATTGCGGCATTCCTGCGCGGACTCCCGTCCGAAATGCAGTACCTCAGCCCGCGCGAAGACGGTGCGAAGTCTTTCTTCATAACGGAAGAGATGTGCCGGGGATACGAGGCCCTCGAAGAGGCGGAGTTCGATGACCTCACGCAGGAAGAAAAGGATATGACCATCGCTTTCTTCGCGGAGTCGGACGAAACGGTGCGGCAGGGCCCTGAATTCGCGCTCCACTACGGCAAATCCGGCATCTCCTATCCCGGGAAGCACCAGCCGGTGTACCCTGAGATGAAACAGTTTATCATACCTGCAATAAGGCAATTCTGCGGCTGGCAATGAGATATCTTGTAAACAATTGCACGGATGCCTGCCGGAATATGGCATTCGACGAGTTTGTCCTGGAGAATCTGCCGTTGGACGAGCCCGTTTTCTACCTCTGGCGCAATGCCCCCTCCGTCATCATCGGTCTGAACCAGAGCGCATACGCGGAGGTGAACCTGCCTTATCTTGAATCCAAAGGAATCGCGCTCGCGCGCAGGGTGACCGGCGGTGGAGCGGTCTACCACGACCTTCAGAACCTTAATTATACTATAGTAGGGAAGTCCCGGGACCTCAATGCGGATTATCCCGATTATCTGCACTTTGTGGTCAACGCCCTGCGCGGACTCGGAGTTCCCGCCGAGCTCAGCGGCCGCAACGACATAATGGTGGACGGCCGAAAATGTTCGGGTTATGCCAAGCGCGTCTGGAAGGACCGCCTGATGGTGCACGGCACGCTGATGTTCGACGTGGACCTGGAAACCCTGCGGGAAGTCCTGTCCGTGCCCGGCAGCAAGATGGCGGCCTCCGGCATCGCCTCGGTGCGGAGCAAGGTCGCAAACCTGCGCGAGTTTCTGCCCCGGTTCTGCGATGTGCTGGCATTGAAGGATGCCCTGCACGGAATTCTTGCCGGTGCAGATACCGAGGTGACGCTGGATACCGCACAGCAGGATGCGATAGACAGGATGGCGGACGAAAAGTTCCGTACCTGGGACTGGATATACGGCAAGTCGCCGGAGGCGCAGTTCCGCTCATCCCGCAAGTTCGCCTGCGGCACGGTGGAACTCAGTTGGTCCGTCCGTCACGGCCTTCTGGAAGACGTCCGTTTCGGCGGCGACTTCCTCGGCAACCTCCCCGCCGAAGGCCTGGCAGCCCGCCTTAACGGCCTGCGTTTTGATGGGCAGGTCATCCTCGCCGCTCTCCGGACAGAGAATGTTTCAGATTATTTCGACGGACTTGTCGCAGAAGATATCCTGGGGCTGATGATGTAATATCCGGCCATTTTTCTTATCTTGCGTCCTTGTTGGTTAATTAGTGTTATTATGCTGAAATTCAAGAACCCTGAAAGGATTGCCACTTTGGAGACCCCGTTCTGGTACTACGACATGGATCTTTTCCGCCGGACTGTCGATGCAATGGTAGAAGCTTCGCGTAAATACGGCATTACGGTTCACTATTCCATCAAGGCCAATACAGAAAAACGGCTTGTGGAGATAATCAAGGACCGTGGTATCGGCATCGACTGTGTGAGCGGCAACGAGGTGAAGTGGAGTATAGTCAATGGCGTGGAACCCGCTGGGATAGTGTTTGCAGGAGTGGGTAAGAGTGATGCCGAGATTGTGTATGCCATGAAAGTAGGCATAGGCTCTTTCAACTGTGAGTCGCTGGAAGAACTGGAGATCATTGAGTCGTTGGCTGCAAAAGAGGGGATGCGGGCCAATGTTTCGTTGCGCATCAACCCGGAAGTGGACGCAAAGACGCATAAATTTATAACCACGGGGCTGGAAATGGATAAATTCGGCATTCCCCGGCGTTTCATCCAAAAGGCAATAGACATCCTGCGCAAGTGCCCCCACCTAACTTTCAAGGGACTGCATTTCCATATAGGGTCCCAGATTACGGATGTGGAAAATGTGTTTGCAAATGAATGTAGGAGCGCCAAAGCAATTATCGATATTTTTGAACAGGAAGGGATAATGGTGGAGAATGTCGATCTTGGAGGAGGTCTCGGAATAGATTATCATAATCCTGACAGCCATGCCATACCGGAATTCGATTTATGGTTCCGTACCCTCAGGGAGAATCTTCCGTTGAGGCAGGGACAGCACCTGCATGTTGAGCCAGGGCGTTCAGTAGTAGGACAGTGCGTATCACTCATCTCGCGCGTGATCCTGGTTAAGGAGGGAGAGAAAAAGAACTTCGTGATACTGGATACGGGCATGAACGATCTTCTTCGGCCGGCTTTGTATGGGGCCTATCATAAGATCGAGAATCTGGATGGCAAGGGTCGAGAACTACGTCTTTACGATATAGCCGGCCCGATATGCGAGAGTGCCGATGTGCTGGCCGAAGACCGTGTGCTTCCGGAAACGAGGCGTGGGGATTTGATTGCTATCCGCAGCACAGGTGCGTATGGAAGCGTGATGAGCTCATCATACAATATGAGGACCCCGGCCTATTCGGTTTTTTCGGATTAAGCCGGACAAATAGTGTATTAAGAAGTGATGAAACGTCTTGTCACTTTATTGGCCGCGGTCTTTGCATCTTCCACAATAGAAAAAGCAAGTTGGCGAATTGTTACGTTCCTTTCCCGTGCTTTTTATACCTTTGCGATATGGGTAGGCAAGATACAGACATACTCTTTTTCATAGCTTTCTGCATAGAGTCATATAAGAATAAGCATGGCATTTCTGGAGAAGACGCCTCTAAGCTATTCGACCGGTGTGGCATCAAGCAGTATTTGTCTGACAATTATGAGGCGCTTCACACTCAGGGGATGCCATGGATTTTGGAAGAAATTGAAGAAAAGATCGGATTATGATATTGTTTCACGGAAGTCTTCAAATAGTGAAGGAACCTCGCATTTTGATTCCTGGGCGCACTCTTGACTACGGCGCCGGTTTTTATACGACCACTTCCGAGCAACAAGCCAGAGATTGGGTCGTTCGTAAACTTGACGTCAATCATAAGATTGGTTATATCAATATCTATGTTTTTGATAAGCCTTCCGCGAAAGGGCTGGATTGCCTGATATTTGCCAATCCGCCCGGGGAGGATTGGGTGGATTTTGTACACGCCAATCGAACTCAGCGAGGCTTCATCCATAACCATGATCTGGTATATGGTCCCGTGGCCAACGATCGGGTTTATGCAGCTTTCGCTCTATATGAACAGGGGCTTTTGAGTAAACAGGAACTTATTACAGAACTGAGGACATACAGCCTCGTTGACCAGATGTTATTTCATACAGATGCTGCTCTTAAATGCCTTAAATTCAATGGCGTGAAGGAGGTTTCGTTATGAGAGCGAAAGTGACACAGAATAACCTGTATCTTCTTTTGGCGGGGAAAGTGGCTGCGGTGGCCTCTTTCATTGCAGATGATGAACACATCAGCCCCATCGATGCGCTTTCAAAGTTTTACTCTTCGAGTACATATCGTCTCCTGGAACGCGAAGACAGTAAATTGTGGCATTACGGCCCTGTTGCCCTATATCAAGATTATCAGTCGCATAGATAGCCTGGCTCCGACTACAACTATCAGCCCTGGATGTCTTGACATCAGAGCAGCATGGACTGGTGGGAAATTCCTTTTCGTGCTCATACCTATATGGAATATCAAGGATGATGGATATGTTCACGAAAATTGATTTTTTCTTGCAGCATTTCCGGAATTGAATTATATTTGTATCCCGATTGGCTCTAATCGGGATTTTTTATGTCCACATCATTACGAAATGCAAGCCTTCAATATGTCGGTTTGCAAGAAGACACAAGCATATACGAACTGCACGCTCCGCAGTTCCAGAACAAATACTTCATTATCAGCGGGGCAGGGACCCGTCGCCTCATGGCCTCTCCCGAAGTCGTAGGCTTCGATTCCTACTCAGCAATGCTCCCTGAAACTGTCGCCGCCCTCCGTTACCTTTTCCCTTCTGGTTCGGAGGGCGACGTCGATATACTCACCATCCTCCGCGGCGGTCTCAACTATCCCATCGAGGAGGCCTGCCACAGAGTAGGTATCCGGGTGAGGGATATCCACTTCCTGAGTTGCGAACGCATAATCGAGGAACACGTGATCACCGGGCTCGACATAAAATACGAGAAACTCCGCATCACACGCGACCGCACCCTCGTGATCGGGGACATCATCGCCACCGGCGATACCCTCCGCCTCTGCCTGGACCAGGTGGTGGACCGCTTCCGCCGCAAGGGAGGGAGCATACGCAAGATAATATTCTTTACTATAGGCGGCACCCGCGCCATCCCCCTCATGGAAAGGATGGCCGAGAAGATATCCGCCTATTTCCCCGAGTTCGAAGGCTTCGAGTGCTTCTTCTACGAGGGCATCTTCTCCGTGTACAGGGACAAGGGCGTAAGCGGAATCAACGTGCCGGACATCGACTTCGGCTGGAACGACGGGATAGTGTCTCCCGAATTCAGGCGCTATGTGATGACACATCCGGACGCACTCTTCGAGAAGTGCATTATCTACGACGGTGGAGCGCGCCGCTACGAGATCCCCGTGCATTTCGAGGAGGTCTTCGAGTACTGGCACGGCATCGCGGAGCGAGCGGAGGGCATCGACGTCCCCGCCCTGGTCGCAGAGAAACTCGGGTATGAAGGCCCCATCGACTATGCCGTATGGCTGCTGGTGACAGGGCTCGGCACCCTTCCGCAGGAGGGCCTGCGGGAACTGTGGGAGATGGAACAGGAACTTTGTCGCAGGGCTCCTTCCATCGACCTGAAAGAGACGGCGGAACGCAGGATCAAAGAAATTACCTTTATATCAAAAAATTATGAGTAACAAAAAAGGCTTCGATGTCGATTACACGACACAGGCGGTAGACCGCGCAGGGCGCAAGAGCACCCTCAGTATGTTCATGGTGATGCTTGGCTTCACCTTCTTCAGTGCAAGCATGTGGGTCGGGCAGCAGCTCGCCGCAGGCTTGAATTTCTGGGGCTTCGTATGGGCCCTTGTCCTTGGTGGTCTTATCCTTGCTGCTTACACCGGTTCTCTCGGATTCATAGGAGCCGAGAGCGGACTCTCCCTCGACATGCTTGCGCAGAGGAGCTTCGGAAAGAAGGGAAGCTGGCTCCCCAGTGCAATGATCAGTTTCACCCAGATCGGATGGTTCGGCGTAGGCCTTGCCATGTTCGCGATTCCGGTAGCGAAAGAACTTCTCGGCCTTGATGTTACTCCGGACCACATGCCCTGGCAGGGATATCTGATGGTAGCGATTGCCGGTGTCCTAATGACATGCACGGCATACTTCGGAATCAAGAGCCTCACCATCATCAGCTATGTCGCCGTTCCCGCAGTCGCCATCCTCGGCACTGCGGCCATGATAATGGCGGTGAACCGCGGTGAACTCGGGCTGATCGAGCAGTTCAATCAGGGCAGCAAGACCCTCGGCATCATCGCCGGCGCTGGTCTGGTGGTAGGAAGCTTCGTTTCCGGAGGCACCGCGACTCCCAACTTCACCCGCTTCGCCAAGAGTGGCAAGGTCGGGCTCTGGACTACCGTGGTCGCCTTCTTCATCGGCAACAGCCTTATGTTCTGCTTCGGCGCAGTCTCCAGCATCTATGTTGGCGGCAACGACATCTTCGAGGTCATGCTCAACCTCAATCTCTTCTATCTTGCAGTGCTGGTTCTCGGTCTTAACATCTGGACCACGAACGACAACGCACTCTACACCGGCGGACTCGGGCTCAGCAACATCTTCGGGCTCAGCAAGAAAGCCATGGTGCTCATCTCGGGAATCATCGGCACTGTTGCCGCAGTGTGGCTCTACTGGAACTTCTGCGGCTGGCTGAACGTGCTCAACTGCACCCTTCCTCCTGTCGGCATTATCCTCATCCTCGACTACTTTGTGCGCCGCAAGGCATATCTGGAAGACAGCGTCGAGATCAAGACCGTCAACTGGTTCGCGGTTGCCGGCGTGGTACTTGGTGCAGTCGTCGCCAACCTTGTGCACTGGGGCTTCCCTGCAATCAACGGAATGGCCGTCGCCGCCCTCTGCTACTGCTGCGGCCGCTTTGTCTGCAATAAATAGCCGGGCGCCCAAGTTGGTGATATTCAGACAGTTGCTGGAAACAAATCGGCGGATTCCGCCGATTTGTTTTCTGTAAGTCATTGAGTGGTAGATAGATAATTGCCCGGTTTTAACTATATTTGGAACAATGAACAGTATCCGGCCAGCCAATGAAACTGATATCCCGCGAGTAATGACCGTCCTGGAGGCGGCCAAGGGGATAATGCGCGCATCGGGGAATATGAAGCAGTGGGTAAACGGATATCCTTCGGAAGAGGTGATCAATAACGATATCGCCAATGGATGGGGATTTGTAGTGGAAGAAGAAAAAAGGATTGTCGGCTACTTCGCCTTCATCCCTTCGCCGGAACCGACATACGCAAGAATCTACGAGGGCGAGTGGCTGGACGATGAACGGCCCTACCACGTGGTGCACCGCATAGGCAGCACTCCGGACTCGCACGGCATCTTCGCCGCCATCATGGATTTCTGTTTCTCGCACGATCCGAATATAAGAATCGATACGCATCGCGACAATCTGGTAATGCAGCACAATATCCTCAAGGCAGGGTTCGACTATTGCGGCATCATCTATCTTGAATCAGGCGACGAGCGTCTGGCCTATCAGCGTCTTCCCCGAAAATGATTAACTTTGTGCAATTATGAAGATAATGAGAAGATTCCTCGGAGCGATTGCCGTCATTGTCCTGACGGCCTCCTGCGGCACAGCAAGGCAAGGTGCCAAGTATTTCACGATGGAAGAAATGCCGGATCTGGTAAAGTGCCTTCCGGCCCCTCCTGCATTCGGCTCTCCCGAGTTCTCCTACGACTCTCTCCGCTATTTCTGGGGGAAGGAGCAGCGCAAAGACCCGGTCAGGGCAAGGATTGCGACACGCGATGCGGCCTGGCAGCTGGATACCGTCTTTACGACCTTCAACGAGGCAATCGGGCTGGAACTTTCCCCCGAGCGCACACCTCAGATATGGAAGCTGCTCTATGACGGAATCAAGACCATAGAACAGATCCGGGTGCATCCCAAGAAGTATTATCACCGTCTGCGTCCTTTCGTTTATTTCGGGGAGCAGACACTCTGCCCCTGGGAGGATGATGAACTCCGTGGAGAGGGCTCCTATCCTTCCGGACACACCATCAGGGGATGGAGCTGCGCCTTGATGCTTGCGGAGGTCGCACCCGAAAGGGCGGAAGAACTCTATGCCCGCGGCTGGATGTACGGCGAGAGCCGCGTGATTGCCGGCGCCCATTGGCAGAGCGACGTGGACGCCAGCCGCGCCGCGGCGAGCATAGCCTATGCCAAAGTCAATACAAACAAAGAATTCCGCAGGCAGGTCGCAAGGGCCCGTGCGGAATATCTCAAGATGACAAGATAGTTTATTCCCCTACGTGGAAGGCAACCCTCAGGTCCTCGATCTCCTCGTCGGTGATCGGGGACAATTTGCCTATGGGCGCAGCCATGATGAGGGAACGCGCACTGAAGTCGGCGACCTCAAGACGGTCGAAGGTGTTGATCAGCTTGTCGCCGGTCACCACGACCGAATCGTTCTCCAGCATCACGCAGGGACGGCTCTTGAATTCCTCGGCGAGTTCGTTCAGATTGTCGTACTGGCTCCCGAAGGGGAATTTCGGAACGTCCTGAAGGAAAATCCAGCTCTCAGGAATGGTGCGCACGTCGAATTTCTCTTCGGTGCAGCAGTATCCCATCAGCGAAGGCGTCTGGGTAAGGATGATGGAGTTGATCTTCGGATTGCGTTTGTATATCTCGTAGTGCAGTGCGACACTGCGGCTGGCGGTCTTGCCTGCCTCGATCATTCCGTCCTTCACCTGCACGATTTCGCTTGGCTCCATGTCCCAGCGCTGCACGTTGGCGGGTGTGATGAGGAAGTCGTCGCCTCTCCAGCGGATCGAAGCCGTGCCGTATGAAGAACTCATCAGCCCCTGGGTGCAGGCGCGGCGCACTATATTGCATATTTCGGTGCGGATGGCCCTTTCGTCGGAGGGATGCTCGACATTCATGAAATGCTGGAAACTGTTGTGAACGGCCTGCGTATGATGCTGGATCTGATCCGGGCTGAGATATCTCGGAGTGCCCAGGGTGTCGGCGTTGAGAATGGTGCGCGCGCAGAGTTCCAGGGTTTCCAGACGCTGGTAGGCGTCGGCGATGTCTTCGCCCATCAGCACCACTCCGTGATTCTCCATGATCACCGCCTTGTAATCCTGATTCTTTGCGAACTCGCCGGCTATCTTCTCGCCCAGAAGTTCGCTGCCGGGGAGGGCGTAGGGTGCGAAACCTATGGGGCCGCATACGCCGAGGGCCTGTGGCAGGATGGAGGTGTCCGGGACCTTCTTGGTGATGCTGAAGGTGACCAGTCCCGGAGGATGGGCGTGGATAACGCTGTGAAGACCCGGGCGGATTTTGTAAAGCGCCCTGTGGAAAGGATACTCCGATGAAGGCTTGTGCGGACCTATAATGGTGCCGTCTGCCTTGACGCACATGATGTCGGAGGGAGTAAGCGACCCTTTGTCTATTCCTGCGGGGGTAATCCACATATCCCCGTTTTCATCCATGATGGAAAGATTGCCACCGGAGGTGGTGGTCATCCCGCTGCGGTAGATGCGCCCGATGATGATGGCGATCTGTTCTGCGGGATGCATGAGTTTAACGTCCAGTTGTTTCATAATTTATCTGCGTTTGCGAGGAGATACTTCTCGGCTTCTGCGTTCCATAAACCGTTATGGGCTTTGCACAAGCGGTCAAGCTCATCGTAAACCGGCTTGCCGATTTTTCCGAAATCTGCGATTGCGGTGAGAGGCATCGTCAGCTGCGTGTAAACCATCTTCTTTCCTCCTGGGATGGACGGGAGATTAAGAGTGGTATCCACTACGGTGTTGAGGCCGCCGATATGGGTGATGAGCCCGGCAGGATCCATGCCCTTGCCCATCAGGTCGATGGCTTCGCGCATGTCGTCGGTGTTGCCGCCGCTGGTTCCCACGATATGGTGGGCTTCGTAGTGCACATTGTAGAAGTTGAACTTGGCACTGAAATCCGGGCTCTTGGGGCCGGAGAAGAAGTCCAGGCAGCCGTCGAAGCCGAGGATGGCGTCAGCCTGCTCGACAACCGCCGGCACGGGGGCCATTACCACGACATCGTCGTACCCTGTTCCGCCGGAGAGTTCCTTGAGGGTAGCTACCGGGTCGCCGCTGCCGGTGTTCACATAGTGGATGTCGATCCCGCGCTTCGCAAACATCTCCTTAGTGTAAAGGGACTCGGCACGGTTCAGGCGGCTCTGGTCGATATCCGTAACTACAAACAGGGAAGGAACAGGGCCCTCGCGGTGCAGCACATAGTTGATCATTGCAAGACCCATGGGGCCGACGCCTGCGAGCAGGGCCAGTTTGCCTCCTTCCTTGATTTCCATCTTGTGCTCATACGAGCCTGGAGTCGTGTGGTAGTGCGCGTGGAGAGCGCCGATCACGCAGCTGATGGGTTCGCTGAGAGAAGCAGGGTAGAAGGCGTCGCCGAAATAGCGGAAGAGACACTTCTGCTCCATCACCTCGTTGGGGATGATGACATAGGTGGCGTCGCCTCCGCAATACTTGTATGAGTAACCAGGGGCCGAGAGTATGCCTACGGGGCCGTCGGGATAGTTGATTGCAGGCTGGATGCTGAACCTGTCCCCGGGTTTGAATTCGTCCTGCCATTTCTTTCCCACTTCCACGATGACACCGGCGAATTCGTGGCCGATGATGGTAGGGTTCTCCGCCACGTCATTGGGAACACGCTTGTGCTCCGGTCCCTGATGCGCGGATTTGTAGGAAGACATGCAGATGTCGTCGCTGATTACTTTTGCGAGGATCTCGTCTTCTTTGATTGCAGGAAGCTCGAATTCTTCCAGCCTCAAATCGTCTTTTCCGTAAAGACGTACTGCTTTTGTTTTCATATTTCTGTTCGTTTTTGTCTTCTGAACTTTTTGCCGGAGCATTTATCCGGCGAAGCATTTTTTCAGCGAGCCGGAAAATGACTCCGGCAAAAAAGCCTAGGCAAGCATTACCTGACCTCCCGTGACGGGTATGGCTTGGCCGGTCTCGCCGGTCTGCTCGATGGCGTAGAGGATTGCACGGGTCACGTCCAGGGGATTGCATCCCTTGTGCATGGGAACCTTGCTGAGGTAGTACTCCTTAACATCTTCCACGGTCTTTGCGCCGGGCACCTTGCCTGCATTGAGATACTGCACATAGAGGCCCTTCACCGGGTCGCTCCACAGCGGACCGTCCAGGAAATTGCCGGGGCAGATGCTGTTCACCTTGATGCGGTAGGGGGCGAGTTCGAGGGCGAAGGACTGGGTGAGCCCGATGCCTCCGAACTTGCTGCCTGCGTAAGCGAAGTTCGCCTTGCTGCCGACCAGTCCGCTCTTGCTGTTCACCTGGATGATGTCGGCGAAGTATTCGGGATCTACCGCTGTCTGCAGTTTCATCACATGCTGGGCAACCTTGGCGCAGTAGAAATATGCGCTGTAGTTGATCTTGGTGACGAACTCCATGTTCTCGGGAGTCATCGCCTCGAGGTCGCCTGCACGGACGACGCCTGCGTTGCTGACGAAGGCGTCAAGCGCACCGAAGTTGCAGATGGTCACGGCAATAAGATTGTTCAGGCTGTCCATGTCGGCGACGTTGGTCTTGACGAAGATAGCCTTGTTGTTCTTGGCTATTCCATTGAAGGATGCTG
Organism: uncultured Bacteroidales bacterium; assembly: GCA_900317065.1. GTDB lineage: Bacteria > Bacteroidota > Bacteroidia > Bacteroidales > UBA932 > Cryptobacteroides. The sequence goes on along the minus strand of ONFK01000022.1, from coordinate 3,613 downwards.
CCGTGGCTTTGCCGGTGACGTCGTTGAGGTCGGCCACCACGATGTTGGCACCTTCTTTCATAAGCTCTCGGGCGATACCTTCGCCGAAGCCCTGTGCCGCGCCGGTTACAATGAACGTCTTGCCTTCCACACGCCCTGCAGCGGCGCCTGCCGCCACCTTGCGGCGGTAGTTCTCCACCTCCCAGGTGTCGATGAAATTCACCCATGCGGGCTCCATTCCGTGCTGGCCTCCGAAGGCCTGTGCCCCGCACGCCACCTTCATGGCATCGCAGAACACCTCGGTGATGATACCGGCGTTCTTCGCGTTGTCGCCCACGGCGACCAGACCTATACCTTTGATAAGGATGACCTTCGGGGTGTGCCCGTATTTGGCAATATATTCTTCGATGGCCTTCTCTGCTTTTGCTATGTCGGCGTCTTCCAGCCAGATGTAATGGCTCTTGCAGTAGACGATAATGTCCGGAGTGAAAGGCACGGCGACCTTCGCAAAGTTCTCTTTGCTCTCTGCGAAATAAAGAGCAAGTTCGTCGGAAGTGACCTTCAGCGTCTTGAGTCCGCGTCCGCCGCGGCTCAGTATCTGACGGATTGCAGGGATGGACTCCACGACAGACGAAGCACTTTCGGAGGCGGCGCTTTCCTCTTCGGGGCATTTTTTCAGCGAGCTGGGAATGGACTCCAGCTCCGACATAATAGTATCATATATCTTGTCTATTTCCGCAACGGTATCGGCCGCAACGAAAATGCCGTGATTCTGCAGGAAGATGACCTGAGGTTCAGTTCCGTGGACCGCCTTGTATGCCTGGATCTCGTCATAAACCTTCTTGAAAAGGGTATAACCGGGATCGCAGTAGGGGATATAGAGCGCATCGGGGAACAGTTCCTTGCACTTGGCTTCTGCCTGCACCGAGCACATCAGGGCGTTGACTGCGGTAGGGTGCAGATGAACCACGAATGCATAGCTTATGGCATTGTGCATCGAAGTCTCAACGGAAGGACGGCGGTCCTTGGTGATGCATGCCGCAGCCAGGTCGTCCTTCACCTGGGCTTCACGCTCTGCGGTGTCGGCACTGTAGGCCTTGGTCCCCATGGGATTCAACTTGGCGCGGTCCAGCACGGCAAAGCCGTCTTCGCCAATCGTCGCGAGTGCGTGGCCGCTGGCTTTCACCCAGAGGCGGTCTGCTGTCTTGAAAGAAGTATTGCCGCCCCCGGCAATTACGAAACGTGAATCTGCCCCGTACCTGCGGGACACCTCTATCAATTGTTCAATCTCTTTCATTTGATGCATTTTTGAATTAGTTCTTCTCCTGCTGCAATGGAATCAAGCCCTGCCTGATGTGCAGCGATGGCGCAGGCTCCACGATAGTTGATGGCTTTCAACTTGTCGGAAAGGTCGGCGGCATCGCGTGTGCGGAGTTTGATGGGCTCCATGGCGGGAGTATTGTGCTCCGAACCGAAACTCACGATAAACCCTTCGTCTTCCAGGTATCCGGCATACTGCTCCAGCACGGCGGTGGTGTTTCGCGTGGTGATGAACTCCACGCTGCGGAAACCGCGCTTCTTCAGGGTGTCCGCCGCTTTCTGGAGATCGCCCTCGAAATCGGTGAAATTCCCCTTGGCGTCATCTGCCAGGAAAGGATAGGTGGGGATGCCACCCGCCGCCTCGATGATGCGCTGAACGGTAGTCATGGGCAGGAAAGCCTTGGGATCTTCCGGCACGAAAGCGGCTCCGCCCGCCTTCAGCAGGCGGCTGCGGATTTCGTTCTCGATGGCCGCGACGTTGCTCACATCCGATTTCGCAGGCTGCCCGAAGATCTTGGCATAGTGGTTCATCTTGCAATTGTCGCACTTGGAATGCTCGTCTACGGCAAGCCGCAGCGCTTTCGCAAGATGCCTCTCGCGGATGGAACCATGAGTGAGTTCCCTGGCAATCTGCGCGAAGTCCAGGGTGAACTCCTCGCCGACGGCCTTCAGATGCTCATTCAGTTTGGCGCACATGCGCTCCACCTGGGCATTGCTCTCGGCCTTTACGTCCGCGAGCTGCCTGGCTTCTTCGCCGGAAAGGATTACAGGATAAGCCAGCCCCTTGCCGCTTATATAGGTACGGCCCGGGTTGTTGGGATCGTTCACGCGAAGGCCTGCCGCCTGATCCTCGGCGTTGAGGGAGATGAACTCGATGCCAAAAAGAGGGAAGAGGGCGCGCTCTGCGCAGCCCTCCTTCCACTCCTTGTATCCGTCCATCGAATAGAAATCGTTGATTCCCACTACCTTGACTCCTTCGGAAGCGGCCATGTCGAGGGCCTGCTTCACATCGCTGAAAGCGCTGAAGGAGTAGGGGGTGTGCAGATGGGCATTTACATCTACCATGGCTTACACACCTTTCTTTGCACGGAGAATCTGCTGTGCGGACGTAAAGTTTCCGGTGGGAACATATCCGGGCAGCGGGACCATTTTCTCGTTGATCACGTCCAGGAACCAGCTCGGCTGAGGGAAGAATGCCTCTTCGAGTTCGTGGCAAGGGGTGATCCAGTTGCGGGAACCGAGCACCACGGGAGCTGCGTCGAGGTAGTCGAAGCAGAGGTCCGCGATGTTGGCTGCAAGGTCGTTGAGGAAGGATCCGCGTGCGGAGGCGTCGCCGGCGATGATGATGCGTCCGGTTTTCTTGACGCTCTCGATGACCTTCTCGTAGTTGAAAGGAACGAGGGTGCGGGCGTCGATGACCTCGGCCTCGAGTCCGTACTTCTCCTTGAGTTCGTCGGCCGCCTTGAGGGCGCGGTAGAGGGTTGCTCCGATGGTGAGGAAGGTGACATCCTTGCCTTCGCGCTTGACGTCGGGCTCTCCGAGAGGAATCTCATAGTATCCTTCGGGAACACCGCCCTCGTGGAACTGCTCGCCTATGCCGTAGAGGCGCTGGCTCTCGAAGAAGATGACAGGGTCGGTGCCCTGCAGGGCGCTGTTCATGAGGCCCTTGGCATCGTAAGGAGTGACGGGGAAGACGACCTTCAGGCCCGGGATATGGGTGCAGAGGGAAGTCCAGTCCTGGGAGTGCTGTGCACCGTACTTGGAACCGACGGATACGCGCACGACCACAGGCATCTTGAGGATGTTGCCGGACATCGCCTGCCACTTGGGCAGCTGGTTGAAGATTTCGTCGCCGCAGCAGCCGAGGAAGTCGCAGTACATAATCTCGGGAATCACGCGGCCGCCGCACATCGCATATCCGATGGCGGTGCCGATGATGGCCGCCTCGGCAATGGGGCTGTTGAACAGACGGTGGTAGGGGAGAGCCTCGGTAAGCCCGCGGTACACGGCGAAGGCGCCGCCCCATTCGCGGTTCTCCTCGCCATAGGCGACGAGGCTGGAATCCTTGTAGAAACGGTCCACAACGGCCTCGAACACGCCGTCGCGGAAGTTGTACAGCTTCATGCTGCTCACCGGCTTGCCCTCCGCATCGAGGTAGAAGCGGGATTTGCCTGCTATCTGCTTTACGCGGGGATTCTCCTCCAGAGGCATCAGTACGTCGGGCTTGGCATCGCCGAAAGAATCCACGCTGCCGTTGGAGTACATCATATCTCCCAGGAGCTCATTGTCTTTTACGAGGTCCATGCGGGGGGAG
>ONFK01000294.1 GCA_900317065.1 uncultured Bacteroidales bacterium | reverse complement strand
AATGCACCGCATCGGAAACCATGGCGGCGCTATGTCCCACAACGCCCGCCACCAGCTTAAGCACCACCAGCAGCAGGTTCAGGACGCTTCCCACGAAGGTTACGCGCATTATTTGACGCTCGCGTTCCATTTATTGGCGTAAATATAGCTTTATTCCGTCAAGCTTGTCCCATTCACCGCGGGTGAAGTCGGGCATAATGACCGGCTTGGAGCCGTGGTTGATGGAAACTTCCGTGAGTTCCACCAGCGAACTCCACTCCGCCGCATCATAGACATCTTCGTCGAGCGGCAGACCGTTGTGGAGGCAGTAGATCAGGCGGTAGTCCATTATGAAATCCATTCCGCCGTGACCGCCGACCTTGCGGGCAAGGTCCTCTATCTCCCGGGCTATGGGGTGCTTGAATACGGCGAGCAGCGAATCCCTCTTTGCGTCGCTCATATACTTCTCGGCATCGAGGTCGTCCGAAGAGAGTATTTCCGCAGCATCGCTCCCGAGGGCGAGGCCCGGGGAGGGGTATTTGTTAGCATAGCCCTTCGTCCCGACAATCTGATACATCCTGTTGTAGGGGCGGGGGGTCACGACATCGTGCTCTACGAGGATAGTCTTGCCGTTATGGGTACGGATCATGGTCGAAGTCAGGTCACCGTTTTCATATTTCACGGCACCCTTACCGTAGCGTTCGTCAGCCTTGGCCTGGCCGGCGAAGGCCCCGGTATCCATCGACACCAGTTCCTCCATCCTGTCGCCCCTGTGGATGCCGAGCACCTGGCAGACGGGGCCGATGCCGTGGGTAGGATACACGTCACCGTGGTGATCCTTGTTGTAGGTCATACGCCAGTCGCCCTGATAATTGTCCCACCAGGGGTCGAGGTTGTGGTGATAGGAGCCCTCTACGTGGACCACGTCCCCGAAGAGCCCCTGCTGAGCCATATTAAGGCAGGTCAGTTCGAAAAAGTCGTAGCAGCAGTTCTCCAGCATTATGCAATGCTTGCGGGTCCTCTCGGAAGTGTTCACCAAGGCCCAGCACTCTTCGATGCTGGTCGCAGCCGGCACCTCAACCGCAACGTGCTTGCCGTGCTCCATGGCATAGACGGCCATAGTGGTGTGCATCTGCCAGGGAACGGACAGATAAACGAGATCGACATCGTCAAGCTCGCAAAGCTCCTTCCATCCCTCCTCTCCGGAGAACTCGTGGATGGCTTTGGGAGCGCCCCTTTTCACCAGGCTACGCTGGGCGCGCTCAATCCTTTCGGGCAGTAGGTCACACAGTGCCACCACGGATGCGTGCTCGATGTAGGCCATCCTCTTGGGAACGTCCTTGCCCCTGTCGCCAAGGCCGATGATGCCGACGCGGACCGTTTCGATGGGGTCGCAGGCGAAGCCCAGCATACTTTGCTGCCCGGCAGGTCTCGGCGGAGTATTGTAAACGATCTTGCCGTCCCGGATTTTGTAGCCGTAATCACTTGTGCAGGCACTGGCGACTAATACGAGTGCCACGAAAAGGAATAATTTCTTTATCATACTTTAAGGAAAATTTTATTCTTATACATCAGGGCCAGAATGGCGAGCAGTATGGACGCGTTGGCGAAAGCGATGATTACCGGGTAGCAGGCAAGAGCGCTGAAACCGTGAAGCAAGGACTCCGATACGGAAGAGAAGTTCACGACCTCGCCTATGCAGTAAGCCGTGATGGCATTCATCCCGTATATCTTAAGCCAGTCGGCAGCTTTGTGCCACCCCCGCACATCTACCAGATAATAGCTGAGCGCCGTCAGGAGGAAACATATTCCGCCCGAATACAGGGTCATGCTGGAAGACCATATCTTCTTGACGATAGGGAATATGGGAGATATGGCCAGGCCTGCGGCGACAAGGGCCGCACCCGTCAGCGCAAGCAGCAGGGCGCGTTTCGGCCGGGAGTGCTTCCCGCTCCTTAGCATCTGCCCCGCGAAGCAGCCCAGCAGCACGGTGACCGCGAAGTTCAGACTGGAGAGTATCCAGGTATATTGATATCCCGTACGGAAGCGCCAGCTGCCGTCTTCGAGGAACTTGACGCCATCCCGGTGCACGCCGAGGACGGCCTTATCTACC
>ONFK01000301.1 GCA_900317065.1 uncultured Bacteroidales bacterium | reverse complement strand
TTGTATTCCATGTAATAGAGTCCCTCGTCCAGCTTCTGCACGGACGCCGCACCTTTCACCAGCGGCTTCTTGAAGGCAACCGTATCCTGGCTCATCCCTGCAATGGCGTCGTACTCCGCCATCATTCCTATCACAGGGCTGCCGCTGCCGAAACTGGCGACGAAGGCGGTAGGAATCCCGGCCACTCCCCTCTCAACACTGAATCCCTGGCTCTCGAGGAAAGAGGTCCACTGCTCTACGCTCTTGAATTCCTTGTAGGCAGTCTCCGCGTAGTTGAAGATGCGTTTCTGAAGGGAGTCGTAAAGGTGGAAGTTCGCGTCGAGGTAGCGAAGTCCGGTTTCTGTGTTTTTGCCACTTTTGCCAGCTTTTGCTCTACTGGCTCTGGCGGTGCTGGTTTTGTGGGCTGACGGGGAAAGGGCAGTCTGCTCCGCTGAAAATGCTCCGCAGGCTGCATTCCCCGTCAGGTCTACCGCCGGGGCGCTGATCAGAAGCGCAATGGCCAGCAAATATGTAATTGTCTTTTTCATAATCCAGTGCATAAGATCAAACAGCCTTCTTCCGCAGCCATCCGCGCAGCCCTGCAAATGTGAGGATTCCCGCACCGGCGGCAAGGCACACCAACACGAAGAGCCAGCCCCATCCGTAGGCAAAGGCCACGGGCGAAAGCGACACCAGCGCAATCTCCACCGGCGCAATATAAAGGTAAGCCAGCGCATAGTCGTCCAGGCATCCGCTCTTGGAATCCGGATCCGTGATGCGCAGCAGGGCTATTCCCATCGCCATGGTGCCGGTGAACCAGCCCCAGGTGAAAATCGACTTCTCGAATGCGTAGGTCCTGTGCATGCGCGCACCGACCCAGAACACGTAATAGAGGGTGAGCAGCAAGCCTACGGCAAGAAGGATAAGCAGCGGCACGATGTAGCGGCCTACCACCTGCAACTTGATGGATGCCACGCCAAAGGCGACCAGATAGTCGGTGAATGCGCCGCTGAGGTGTCCGATGATGGGCTGCGATATATGCTCGTCCACCTTCACCCGGCCGAGGAACCAACGTACCAGAAGGCCAGCGATAAAGGCGCAGCTGAATACAGGCAGCATCAGCACCGGCCAGGCAAGGGCTATCAGCTTGCTGATTCCGTATCCGCCGAGGGCGATGAGCGCCACGATGGCGAAGTTGAAGGTCATGGAATCCAGGGAGATGGCGGAGAAGGAGGCCTCGCCCATGCTGCTGCGCTTGTCTTTCGGAAGAATACCGGTGCGCAGTTCGGGAGGGAGATTCTCGAAGCGCTGCAGGAAGGATGTCTTCCCGCGGGCGGCTCCCCAGGAGATCAGCCACATGCCTATCACCACCGAGGCGATGATTCCAACGGTTGCGGCCGTCATTGCGAGCGACTGCATCTCTTCCACGCCATAGCGGGAGAAGGCTTCGCCGATGGCGGCGGCTGTTCCGTGTCCGCCGCAGAATCCGGCGGGCATCGAAAGGCCGAAGGCTTCGTTCACCGGCCAGAAAAGGCTCAGCACCCACAGGCCGAGAGCGCCTCCAAGAGCCCACTGCAGGAGCATGCCGGCCTGCGAATAGGCCCACATGCGTCCTACCCTCGAGCCGCCGTCGTTGCTGCGCTTGCTGGCGGATGTAAGAGGTATGCAGCTGAATACCAGCGCGATAAGGATTCCGGCGTAGGTACCCATGTTGCCCGAAAGCGGCAGCCATCCAAGCACCTCCGGTCCCAGCACCAGACCGCAGAACCCTGCAATCAGGCTCGGGGGGATGAAGAGGCGCTGTATCACCCGGACCTTGGCGCGCAGGAACTTGCCCAGCAGCAGAAGCAGGGAGATGAATCCGACGTCAACCAATAGAGTCCAGGGTGTGAAGTTCATGTCAATTGCGGTTTACCTGTTGTTTGAAAGATTCGAAACGCGCGGCGGCATCGGCATTGTATGCAGATACGGCGCTGGCGTCAAAGCCTGTTTCGCGGAACTGGCGGGCGAGCTTGCGGCCGGCCTTGAGTTCTGCCCGCTCCGCCTTGCGCA
>ONFK01000111.1 GCA_900317065.1 uncultured Bacteroidales bacterium | reverse complement strand
CCGAGGCCTTTGAAGAGTTTTTCCACCGAAGCCACCTGGTTCCCCTTCGAATCCACTATGGAAGTGCTTACGTCCAGGCTGCATCCATCCGCACCGACAGCTTTCACGCCTACACGGCAGGCCCTTCCCGGCACCAGATATCCTCCCTCCGGGAGTAGCGAGACGTCGAACTCCCCCGGAGCCGCCGGAATATCAATATATTTCCTGTACTTTCTTCCGTGCCAGCTCAAACCCAGCAGGAAGCACCCACCCGCCGCCTCGGAGGGGAAGCGCATGGTTCGACTGTCCCTGAGACTCTGCTCCATCTTCCCGGGAAGCTTTACCGTCACGACCTCCGGGTTTGCAGTTTCCCTGTTGTCGCGGTCTTCGAAACTCAAGCGCACGCCGACGGATCGCTCGTTGAACGAGAAATCGGCCTTCGTTTCCAGATGGAGGGAATAAGGATCGAGCACCTGCACCGGCTTTCGGAAAAAAGACGCCTCTCCCTGATTCTGCATGTACCTGGTGTATGAACGGATGGTGTAGGAGCCTTCCGGGAGTTCTTCCTTGAGGTCGATGTGCCCGGCAAACACCCCGAGGCTGTCCGGACGGAGCTTGATCCGTTCTACGATCTCGCTGAACGGATTAAGCAGCTCGACATACACATATCTGCTGATGTCGGAAGGCCTGCCGTCGGAAGCATTCACAAGATGGGCGCGAAGCCAGATTCTCTCTCCGGAGAGATAGGCTCCCTTGTCTGTCTGAACGTGTATTTTCTCCTGAGGGAATAATGACGACTGCCGCGAGACCCGCACGTAAGCGGAATCCGCGACAGCCTTATTGTCCTGTCCCGTTGCCTCGAGCGCCGCAAACAGCACGAGTGCACCTGCAATGATCCGGGACCTATGCATTCCCAAGCATATCGGCAGCCAATTTTTCGCGCAGTGCGCGCTGTTCGTTAACCTTGTTGCGGATTTCCTCCAGGATTCCGAAAGCTTCTGTCCAGATGAAATTGCAACGCTCACCGTTCTCAAGCTCTACCAAAATACTGTTGCTTTCAACGGATCCGGTGACCGAGAAGGGTACAGTGTCAAGCATTCCTTTCCCTTCGATAAGTTTACCTTCCTTCCACGAAGAAGTCATGGCGAGGGAATCGGCTGAAGCGCACTCCATGTACACTTCCCCATCGGGTACTCCTTCCTTGAGAAGGCCGCGGAGAGTGAAGAAACGCGGCGCGGCCGTCTCGTCTTCGGGATTGAGTCTCTTCCTGAAGACTCCGCAGAGAGCCCCGGCGCCTTCGATGCGTCCTATGTCAGCCCCCTGAACCTCGTCCCAGGCGCTCAGGTCGAAGTTCTGGAACGGGCCGGCCTTGATGTCGCCGACGTAGATTCCGAAGGGTTCGCCGTCCTTCATTTCGCCGGAGAAACTGAACAGGCCGGGAATGGACACCGTGAGATTTCCGTTGTTTTCCTTGCCATCCTTGACATCACCGTCGAATACGCGCCCTTCCACATTGTAGTGGACCTTTCCTGCTACGAGGTCGGTGTATTTGCAGCCTGCGAGAGTCACCTCCGGCTTCCAACTGCCGTCCGCCGTGACATCTTCGGTCCAGACCACTTTCCCGGAACTCAGGAAAGGCCCGTTCAGGCCGTCGCCGGTAAGGGCGAGCACCGTCCCGGCAAAAGTCTTGCCCGCAAGGGAGTAGCTTGTCCGGAATACATTGTTGTCCACCCACTCACCCTGGAGTGCAAGGGCGTCGGAAGCGGCTCCGAAACGGACTGATCCGGCTCCGGACAATGCCGTATTGTCCCAGATTCCCTGGAAATAGCGGTCCAGCACCTTGTCGTAGAACTCGCCTGCGCCGGTGCGGACTCCCTTCTGCCAGAGGCCGGAATAGACGTCACCGCTGACATAGAACATCTTGCCCTGCCCGGAAGGCAGCCCCGCCTCCCAGTTGCCTTCGTATGAGGAACCGCTCGCATATATCATCGTGCCCTGGCCGGACTGCCTGCCGGACTCCCAGGAGCCATCGTAGACGTCCTTGTTCGCATAGGTCATTTTCCCGAGCCCGCTGAACAGGCCGCCGTTCCACTCTCCTTCATAGACGGAGCCGTCGGCATAACTCATTACACCCTTTCCGGACTGTTTGCCGGCTTCCCAGGTGCCTTCGTATACGTTCTTGTTGGCATACGTCATCTTGCCTTCTCCGCTGAAAAGGTCGTCCTTCCATTCGCCGGAGTACTCGTCCCCGTTAGCAAAAGACATGGCGCCCAGGCCGGTACGTATACCGTTTTCCCAGGCACCGGAGTAAATTTCTCCATTGGCGTACATCATCAGGCCTATCCCGTTCGGAGCCTTGTTCTTCCATTCCCCGTCGTAGACGTCGCCGTTTTTGAATTTAACCTTTCTCGCATCCAGACTCGCAGGAGCGAATGCAAGCACAAGAGCCAAGACAAAAAAGAGAGTTTTTTTCATATGCCGATCAATTACCGTTTCAGACTATGATTCCCAAAAATAGTAATTAATTGGCAAATAATGAAAAAACTAACAAGTTATTTCATCTGTTCTGCAAGCAGTTCTTCCAATTGCCCGCGGTCCAACTTTCCGTCAAGGCAGATGAATGTAAGCTCGTCCCCCTCGTCGGCGAGCAGTACGAAACTCGTGACGGTCTTTTCATCGCCGCAGGTGTACATGGTCACTTTCTCGCCGTCTTCTTTCGCCTCCATCAGGAGTTCGTAGGTACCTGAATTGATGAATTTGTGCACATCCTTCGCAAGTCTGGCGTTGATGTCCCGATTCTCGCTGCTTATGATGTAAAGGCCGCTGAGCCCCTGGATGACCGGAGTAAGATTGACATTCCCCTCCCCGGCCTGGATGTCCGGAATGCGGCCGATCAGCCTGAACATTGCAGGTGATACATATACGGCGCTGATATTCCCGGCGTCCGAATACTTCTGATAGATGCTTCTGCCGTCCTGGGCGGACGCGCTGACAATGCCGAGCAGCAGAACTGCGATAGCTATTATTCTTTTCATTTCGTGTTGATTTTTCTGATTATTTCTTCCGGCCTGCCGGCAATGGGTTTAGCTTCACGCACTACCTCGAGGCCGCCGGACATTTTACTGGAAATATACTGGAAGGTCTGTTCCACCTGCGCATACGCAAGCATGGGATCGTCGAAACTGTCTTTCAACTCCGAGGGCCTGCGAATCAGCAGGACGGCTGCCACCGCTGCGGCGACTGCCAATGCGGCCACGACGCCGCGCACTGCGGCTGGTCCGTTCCTGCGGGCGCCGGATGTTCCAGTGGCGAGAGCCGCTTCCGAAAGAATCGCATCGCCGATGCGCCGCCTGAATCCTTCCGGCGCCTTGAAGCCGGAGGAAGCCGCTTCGAGTTCTTCGATGCTGAGTTTTTCTACTTCTTCGATACTTTTCATAATTGTTTTCTCAATGTTTGACGTGAGCGCGAAAGCAATACGCGGAGCGAAAGGTAACTCATCCCCGTCCGTTGAGCGATTTCATCGTATGACAGCCCTTCCACGGTACGCATGACGAGGATTTCCCTCTGCCTGTCCGGCAGGGACTTGACCGCCGCAAGCACCTTCTCCAGCCTCTCCCTGTCGTCCATCGCCGCCTCCGGATCGAAACTGCCGCCCAGGCTCTCTGGGACCTCGGTTACGGAAAGCTTCCTGGCCTGACGTATCCTGTCCAGACACAGGTTGCGGAGCAGCGTCATCGCGTAGGCCTTCGGGCTCCGTATGCCGTCCAGAGCATCGCGGTTCTTCCAGAGTTTCAGATACAATTCCTGAACCGCATCCTCCGCATCGGCTTCATTCTCAAGGATATAGAAGGCCACGCCGTAGAGAGCTTCGGCAAGGGAAAGATACCTGCTATGGAACTCCCTGTCAGTCATTGTCCCTGATGATTTTCTCCACGGCCGCCATCGAAATCTTTCCGAAAATGCAGATCAGGGCGCAGTCCCCAGGCGTGTAAAGCACGAAATCCCTTACATTCTCACCTTTGCTGTCGGTGACTCCGTAGAGTTTCATCACATCTTCGCCGTCCTTTGCTTCGAACAGGAGTTCGGAATCGACCAGGATGCGGTTCAGCCTGCGGCCGATCTTTTCCTTGACCGCAGCGTCGCAGTCTTCATAATCGAAAACCGTCACCCTGCGTACGCCCTTCATCAGGGCCAGTGCCTGCCGGGCGTCCTCGTCTCCTGCGGAAGACAGACTGGCCACGGCTCTCAATGCAGATGTCGCCAAAGTGCCAAGTTGCACAAGTTCAACGCCTTCCGTACTTCTGAATTCGGAAAGCGCCGTCAGCAGCCGGTTCCTCGGGACACTCTTTCCCGCTGTTCCGCTCAACGGAATCAGCACAATGCTCAATATGATCAATAATCTTTTCATCGACAACAAGACGCAGACGGCGTCCGATTGTTACAAATATAATAATAGTTTTTAATGTACCCGCGGCATAGGTTTTCTGCCGTAAAATGGTTATCTTTGTAAGTTTGAAAACGCAAATTACACATAACCAATACAATATGCAGAACAAATTGCAAGAACTTACCGAGAAACTCTATCAGGAGGGCCTCGTGAAAGGTAAGGCCGAAGGGGAAGAAATCCTCGCGGGAGCCAGGAAAGAAGCTGCCGCAATCATCGAGAAAGCCCAGGCCGAAGCGGCGTCGATTATCGCGAAGGCGGAAAAAGACGCCTCGGACCTGAAGGCAAAGGTCGATTCAGACCTGAAGATGGCTTCCGCTCAATGCCTGCAAGCCACGAAGAAAGATATAGAGAATCTTCTAGTCGGCAAAATAGAAGCCGGAAAGGTGTCCGAGACGCTCAAGGACAGCGCTTTCGTCAAAGAAATCATCAAGGCGGTTGCCGGGAAATTCAACGCCGAAGAAGCTACCGGGCTCGCCCTTGTGCTCCCCGAGGGCATGAAGGCGGAACTCGAGCCCTGGGTGGCCGATGAACTCTCCAAGACACTCAAAGGCGGCGTGGAGGCAAGTTTCTCCAAGAAGATTGCAGGCGGTTTCACCGTAGGGCCCAGGGACGGAAGCTGGTTCGTATCTCTCACCGAACAGACCTTCAACGAACTCATCGCAGAGTATCTGCGTCCCGTAACGCGTAAACTCCTCTTCGGTGAATAATTACGAATACATAATCGCCGGACTCCCCCTCCTGCAGCAGGACGGGCGCGAGAATCCGGATACGGAAGCCATCCTTTCGGAGATCCGCGAGCAGCTGGGCAGCAAGGACATCCTCCTTCTGGACCTGCTGCTGGATTCGTACGATCCCCTGAAGCTGAACGCCGATCTCTATCGCAAAGCTGCTGCCAGCCGCAACAGATTCATACGGAACTTCTTCGAGATGGACCTCGGAGTGCGGAACGCCAAGGTCGAATACCTCAACCGCACCCTCGGAAGGCCCGAGGGGACGGATATCCTCATCCTCGATCCTGAAAAGGAAGCCACGGAATTCGAGCAGAAAGCCGAAGTGGACGCGATTCTCGATGGCGGCGACATTCTCGCACGCGAGCGCGGCCTGGACGACTTCTACTGGAAGGCCGTCGACACCCTCACGGTAATGGACGTGTTCGACCTCGACGTCATCCTTGCCTTCGTGGTCAAACTGAAGCTGGTGGAGCGCTGGCTGCGCCTCGACGAGGCCACCGGCCGGGAACTCTTCCGTAAATTGGTCAAAGAAATAAAAGAAAACTACAAGATATGAAAACAACTGGAAAGGTTACAGGCATAGTTTCCAACCTTGTGACCGTGCAGGTGGACGGCCAGATTGAAGCTGGCCTTGTTCGCGTGGAAGCGACGGACGGCACAGACAGGAATGAGCTGGTGAAACTCGATGGCAAGATCCCGCTGACGAACATTGATCTGAGCGGGACCTATTCGCTGGAGCTTCTG
>ONFK01000033.1 GCA_900317065.1 uncultured Bacteroidales bacterium | reverse complement strand
ATCGGCATCTGCGGATTTGGAGGGATGGCCGTCAATGCGGCAGCGCTCGACCCGCGCATCAAGGCCACGGTAGCATCTACGATGTACGATATGAGCAAGGTGAATGTGGAGGGATACTTCGCCAGCGAGGATACTCCCGCACAGCGCCAGGAGAAGCGCCGCGCACTTGCCGCACAGCGCACGAAGGACTATGCCTCAGGCACTTACGAGCGTGCCGGCGGCGTAGTGGATCCGCTCCCGGAAGACGCCCCCTGGTTCGTCAAGGACTATCACGCCTACTACAAGACTCCCCGCGGCTATCACAAGCGCAGCGGCAACTCCAACGACGGATGGAACATCATCGGCTGCCAGAGTTTCCTGAACCAGCCCCTCCTGGCTTGGGCGGGAGAGATCGAGAATCCCGTCCTGCTGATCCACGGCGAGAAGGCCCACAGCCGCTATTTCAGCGAGTATGCATTCGAACGCATGACCGGCCGTCATGTCGAAGGAGTGAGTGCTGTAGAGGGGAACAAGGAGATCATGATCATCCCCGGAGCATCCCATGTGGACCTCTATGACGATGTGGCGGGCGTGATCCCCTACGACAAGATCGAGCAGTTCTTCAAAACGAATCTCTGATGTTCCGCACGATTGCCATAAACTTTCTCCTTTCTGCGTTCCTCCCGGCAATGTTCGCATGCGGGAAAGCTCCCGACCCTGTGAAGCCGGATCCGGTCCGGACAGAGCAGGGCGGGGAGCAGGAAGACAAGAACGATACTGCCATGCCAGAGACAATCAAGATCAGCATTTCCGGAAAAACTCTTCCGGTGAAGATTGAGCACAATGCGGCTGCCGAGGCCCTTATAGCCGCCCTGCGGGAGGCTCCCATCACCTACGAGGCGCACGATTACGGCGGATTCGAGAAGGTGGGGGCGCTGGGACGGACTCTGCCCGCCAGCGACACGCAGATCACCACGAAGGCGGGAGATGTAATTCTGTACAGCGGCAACCAGATCGTGCTGTTCTACGGCAGCAATTCCTGGAGCTATACCCGCCTGGGCCGGATGCAGTACGAATCTCTCGACGAACTGAAGTCTTTCCTGAAGGCCGGAGAGGGCGACATTTCCGTCACTCTGTCGCTGTAGGAAAGCCTGACGGCAAAAGACAGCCGTGCCCGGTTGCGTATGAGCCGGAATATCAGTATATTCGTGCCATATATACCGAGCTATGACAGAATTGGAAGCAATCAAGGCACGGCATTCCGTGCGGAAGTAAAACTTCACCTGGATTTGACGGGGACTTCAGAATTTGAACGCTTGACGCTGCTGGGCCGAAAGGTCATACAAGACGCAGGAAAGGTCTTCGCAGAAATGGCAAAAAGGGCCAGATTCACCCGCAAACTGCTCACCTTTCGCCGCAAAGCGTGCTGATTGCTGAATATATTTGCAGATTCACAAAATCTCACTACCTTTGCATCAGGATTCGTCGAAGGGGATTTCGTTTGAAGGGATGACAACCCTCCCAAGTTTCTTGGTCCGAGCCTCGTTGAAAAGCCGTTACCTGACGGCTTTTATTTTTTGCGCTTACCTCCGCTTATATAGTATTGAACAAAGTCGCCGGTAGTTTTTCTCTGTCCGATCAATACCCGGCAATTCTTCCATCGAAGCAAAAGCATCTTGGAAAACTTCTTCTGATTCTTGTCAAGGTGTTCCCTCAGATATGGTAAAGTATATTACGGGAATAATCAAACGGGGACCTGGCGCATTTTCCCCGTTTTTTGCTGCAGGTCCTGAAGAGAGGAGCCGTATGCATAGAAAGGAACCGCATGCATAAAGTATAGGAATGTGCCACATTTTTCGTAAATTCACGGACTATAATCACAATCCGACTTATGGCACAACAGACATCCTACCCTTGCGAGAACTGCAAGTTCCGCGCATCCTACGACAATAATCCCAAGTCGAACAAACAGCAATACCATTTCGAGAAATACAATTAGACCGACATGCGATTGAATTTAAAGAAATTGTTTACCCTTGCCGCAATCTTCACGATATGCGGCTGCGTCACATCCTCGCTCGTTTCGTGCTCGAAAGGCGACGATGAGCACATCGACCATTCCACACCCCTGCGCTCGATCATCACAGGCATGGACTATGGCGACGGAGTATTTGTCGTGGGGCACAAAAGCCCCGACTGTGATGCCGTCTGCTCGGCCATCACCTACGCCGACCTGCTGCAGCGCCTAGGAATCAACGCTCAGGCCCGGGTGGCGGGCAAGCTCATCTGCGAACCTCTCTATGTCATTCAGGAAGCAGGTATCAGCGCTCCTCCTATCCTGGAGGATGCCACTGGCCTGAACATGATCATGACTGACCACAGCGAGTATGCGCAGGCGGTGAATGGCATGGCAAAGGCCCGTGTCCTGCATGTCATCGACCACCATGGCACAGGCACCGTGACTACGGCGCACCCGCTGTTCTACTATGCCCTTCCTATCGGCTCCACCTGCACGATAATCGCTTCGATGTATGAAGAACTGGGCGAGAATCCCACGCCTACCCAGGCTCGGCTGATGCTTTCCGGCCTGCTTTCCGACACCGACAACCTTAAATCGACCACCACTACCGACACGGACCGCAAGTATTACTCCTGGCTGCTCGACCGCTCGGACATCACCGACGTTGAATCGTATTATGCCGCCATGAACAAGGCCCGGACCTCCTTCGACGGCATGACCGACGAAGATATCCTGCTCTCCGACTACAAGGAGTACGAGATTGAGGGAGTGAAACTCGGCATCGGGAGCGTGCTCGCAAGCGAGAAACTGGGGATTGAAGAGCTTTGCCGCCGGATGCGAGGGGTAATGCCCGCAGTCCGGGAGCAGCGTGGCCTCGACATGCTGTTCATGATGCTTGGAGACCGCGATGCGGGCCTCACCCACGTGCCCTTCTGCGGTGAAGGAGCAGAAGTGGTGGCGGAGTACGCCTTCAAGAGTGCGGCCACGGAAGACGGCTGCATCGTCACGAGCTATATCCCCAGCCGGAAGGCCAATTTCGTCCCTGCCATAACGGAAGGGATTGCTTATTGGAAGAATAAACCTGATGAGACTATGAAAATACAATTTCAGCCTTAATGCAGCGCATCATCTTCCATATAGATGTGAACTCCGCGTTCCTCAGCTGGTCTGCGGTGAAGATGGTGCGCGAGGGGAAGCCGGACATACGGCTGGTGCCTTCGGTGGTGTCCGGCGATCCATCCGACCGCAGGAGCATCATCACGGCCGCATCCATCCCTGCAAAGAAGTTGGGCATCAAGACGGCGCAGCCGGTGTCGATGGCGCTGCGCACCTGCCCGTCGCTGGTGATAGTGCGGGGAGACTGGGCCTGGTACAAGGCCTGCTCGGAGGGCTTCATTTCCATCTGCCGGAACTACTCCCCCGTGCTGCAGCAGTTCTCCATTGACGAATGCTTCATCGACATGACCTTCCGCTGCAATGCGGGAAACGCCGTGGAAGTTGCCAACCGGCTCAAGGAAGAGGTGAAGGCCGAACTGGGGTTCACAGTGAACGTGGGCATAGGTTCCAACAAACTGCTGGCGAAGATGGCTTCCGACTTCGAAAAGCCGGACAAGGTGCACACCCTCTGGGAGAATGAGGTGCAGGAGAAGATGTGGCCGCTGGGGGTGCGGGACCTTCTTTGGGTGGGGAAGAAGACCGAAGAGCGTCTCACTGCGAACGGCATCCATACCATAGGCCAGCTGGCGCAGCTCGGCATGGGCTCCCTCACGCAACTGGTGGGGCAGAAGTTCGCCCTGCAGCTGCACGAGAACGCCAACGGCCGGGACGATTCCCCGGTGGAGACGGAGATGGCCGAGGCCAAGAGCTACAGCGCCGAGCGCACCTTCTCCAAGGATCTGACGGATCCCAAAGACATCGACCGGGCGCTGTTCAACGTGGCCTGCATAGTTGCACACAGGATCAGGCGCGACAATTTCCGGGCGTCGACGGTGTCGATGTTCATAAAGTACAAGGATTTTTCGGTGGTGCAGAAGCAGTGCCGCACGGAGCAGCCCACAGACGTGACGGCCGTCATCCTGAACGAGGCCCGCAGGCTGCTGGCGGAGGTTTGGGACGGGCAGACTCCCATCCGGCAGGTGGGGCTGGGCGTGAGCAAACTCACGCATGAATCGGCCATACAGATGTCCCTGTTCGAGGATCCCCAGATGGAGTATTACAGGGAATGGGACAGGAGTTACGACGAGAAACTGGCGTCAAACAAAAATACATCCCGTCTGTGATAAAATCTGTATCTTTGCACCCCATTTCAGCAAGTACAGATTTTGGCACAGAATATTGATATCAGGGAAAAGCGGCTGGCTGGGTATCTGGCCGGATTCATCGCGGGGGTTTCTTACGGGACCAATCCGCTTTTCGCGAAACCTCTTCTGGACAGCGGAGTTCCGGTTCTGGTCATGCTCTTCTTCCGTTACGGCATCTCCGCATCCATCCTTGCCGCATGGATGCTGGCAAAGCGGGAACGCTTCCGGGTCAAGGGCGGCGAAATAGTCCTGCTTGCATTCCTGGGCATCCTTTTCGCCTGCAGCAGCCTCTTCCTCTTCTTCTCCTACGAGTTCATCCCTTCGGGGCTGGCTACGACGCTGGTGTATCTCTATCCGGTGTTCGTGGCCCTCATCATGGTTTTCCTGCGCTTCTACCCCAGCTGGCAGACCTGGCTTTCCATTATCGCCACCTTCGGAGGCATCCTGCTGCTGTCGAGTCCGTCACAGGGGGCATCCGTCAGGCTCCCGGGCATTATCCTGGCCGTCGCATCGGCCCTCAGCTACGCGTTTTATCTCGTCATCGTGAACCGCAGCAAGCGCATAAAGAATGTCTCCGAGCATACGCTGACCCTCTATGCACTGCTGACGGGTGCGGCCCTGTTCGCCGCCATCAGGGCCATCCAGGGCGGCAGCATCACGGAGGGCGTCGACAGCGCCGCCGACTGGGGGAATCTCATCGGCCTTGCAATCGTGCCGACTATGATTTCGCTCCTCACCCTGGCGGTATCCTCCCGTTATATCGGCCCCACAAAGACCTCCATCCTCGGAGTATTCGAGCCGCTGACGGCGATAATGATAGGGACGCTCCTGTTCGGAGAGCCCCTGACAGTCAAAATGGGTATCGGCGTCGCCGTCTGCGTCGCCGCCGTGCTCTTCATGATCCTCCGGCCGGGGAAGCAGGGTTAAGCGTTCCTGTCCTTGCGCCCCCTACTTCTTCGGGACGTAGATGAAGAAGGCGTTGTCCAGTTCCGCCTGGCCGGCGGCGTCAAGCGGCGGATTCCCGGACTTGGCCACGTTGAAAGCCCTGTAATTCCAGTTCCCCCACCAGGACTTGGTGGCTTCCACCAATTGCGCAGTAACATTTCCCGGACGGTTGCTCGTCTTCGTATTAAGCGCTGTCCATCCTTCCGGTCTGTACTGGAAGCCTCGTTTCAGTAATATCAGGGAGCCTATCGGGATTTCTTCTTTTGTAAAGATTTTAGTTGCAGCAAACTGGTTCAAGTTAGTTGCTGGGCTGCCACCGGCCTGACTTGTAAGGGCTGATCCTCCTGTTGAATTATAATACGCATAATGCGTCAGGGTTATTTCCGCTTATTATAATCCTCAATATTTAATCCGTTGCCGGCAAGAATCACTGCAGGGTCATCGGAGTCTATCTCTACGAAACCGGGCTTGCCAGGATATTTGGACGCAGTCACCTCGTAGGGAGTTTTGTGTGCATTATCAACCGCTTCCTTTATGGCCAGTATATCCTCCTCTGTATAGCTGTATCCCGAAGGAGTATAACTGACGCCCTCTATGCTCTTTCCGGTAATCTGGCGTGCCCACATGAGACCTGTAACAAAACGGCCGTAGTCGTAAGACATATGGTAGCCGTCACGGGTGATGGTATCGCCGATGAAGCTGGTGCGCAGATTCTGCACGGCGGTGCCGCAAGGGATGACGAAGTCGATTTCTTCATGGGCAAGCACCTTGGTCTTGACAGCATTCACAATGGCATTGTACATCACCATCTGATTCTTATCGTACTTGCTGAACTCACTGTGAGTCGAGTTCCCCTGATAGGCCCAGGTCATGTGCCACATGCGCTTTGCTTCGGGGCAGTTGGCCTTGACGCTCTCCATGACAGTGGAAAGATAGGGCTCGTAACTATCGGCCACGCCGGAGGATCCGCTGGCCTGCTGCATGCTCACATAGTCCCAGTCCATTTCCTTCATCGCATTTAGAGGAGCGAAGTTGGCGGTGTTCGTCCAGCTTCCGGTCTTGTTGACATAATAGGTATAGGCCCTGGAGTTGTTTGTAACATTGCCGGCGTGCGTCTGCAGGGTGCATCCTCCGATATAGAGGTTGCCCAGATAGATGTCCCTGTATCCCAGTTCCTGAAGGATCTGGTAGAGATACTGCATGGCGTCTACAGAGAAGCTGTTGCCTATAGCAAGTATGTAGAGCGAGCTCAACGACTTCTGCGTGACGTTGAAGGAGAGTTCCTTCTTGAATTCGGCGTTGTAAATCCTCACGGAGCCGCTGCGGCTTTTATCGCCGTTGTTGGCGGAAACCTTGAAATCGAAGCCTTCGTCCGTCCTGCTGGCGGTAATCCAGGAAGGGACGTCCGCGGCAATTTCGAGGTTGGTCGTCACGGAAACGGAGAAATCCTTCCCGGAGGCGGCGGCCTTGACGTCGGACACAGTCCCGCTGAGCACAGGCTCCTCTCCCGACTGGGAGATGGTAAGCCCGGCCGTCCTGTCGCCTGAAGTCAGTCTGATTTTGGCGGAGCGGGCATGAACGTCACGGTTTTCGGAGACCGTGACCTGGACAGACTTCTCATCCACAGCCTTGCCTCCCATTTCCGTAACCTTCAGCCATTCTTCAGCCTCGGCGGGGACATTCATCACATACTGCACATTCGCCTGGATATTTGCCACATAGACTCCCCCTTCCTTGCCCACGGTGAAATGGTCCGGGTCGATGGAGAGCAGGTCTCTGGCCGTCTGAGTTACACGGACGGTGTCCTTCGCGCTGCCGCAGGTGAAAGCCACATAGGCGGCGCGGGCTTCGTATCCGTTGTTCGCCTTCACGCCCAGCAGGGCCTCGCAGCGGCCGTTGAAACCGGACGCTGGGGCAAGGCTTATCCAGTCGGCGGAGCAGACGGCCTGCCAGGGCTCAGATGCGGTGAAAACCAGTTTTACATTATCGCCTGCAACGTCGGCTTCAATGGTTTTGGAGCCTTCGAATACGATGGAGTCGCTTTCTTCCCGGGGTTCAACCGGCTGATTGTTTTCTTCGCAGGCCAGGCAGAGCAGGGCGGCCGTAAGTATGAGGAAATACTTTTTCATAAACTCTCGTTCTATCTTGTTCCGAACTCGAAAACGCAGTGGCTGGTATAGGTTTCTCCGGGCCTCAGCAGGGCCGAAGGCCATTCGGGTTTGTTGGGAGTGTCGGGAAATTTCTGGGTTTCCAGGCATACGGCGGTGCGATGTCCGTAAACGACGCCGCCCTTTCCGGTGACCGTGCCGTCCAGGAAGTTTCCGCAGTAAACCTGTATGCCGGGTTCATCGGTATACACCTTCAGTTCAATCCCGGAAACCGGAGAATAGAGAGATGCAGCCACTACGCTGTCGTCGCCTGCGGTGTCCAGCACCCAGTTATGGTCGTAGCCGTGACCGTTGCGAAGCTGCTCATAGTCCGCATCGATGTCCTTTCCTATCGCCTTGGGGACACGGAAATCCATAGGGGTTCCCTCCACGGGCCAGATCTCGCCGGTGGTCATGAAAGTGTCGTCCACAGGAGTGAAACGGGATGCGTTTATGTAGAGTTCGTCGTTCAGGATGTCATGGCTGCCGGGGTCTCCGGAAAGATTGAAATAGGAGTGGTTGGTCATGTTGATGACCGTAGGGGCGTCGGTAACGGCTTCGTAGCGGATGTCAAGCCTGTTGTCGTCCGTCAGGGTGAAGGTCACGCTTGCGGTGACGTTGCCGGGGAAGCCCTGGTCGCCGTCGGGAGAGACCCGCTCCAGTTTCAGCCGGTTTGCCGAGACCTCCACGGCTTTGTAGAACTGATATTGCCAGCCCCGGGTGCCACCGTGAAGGCAGTGTCCGTAGTTGTTCCTGGGCAGCTGGTACTGTTTGCCGTCGATGCTGATGAGGCCGTCCTTGATGCGGTTCGCGTAACGGCCGATGCTTGCGCCGAAATCGGTCTCGTTGCGTTCCGGATAATAATCCTTGAGATCGTCGAAGCCCAGCACGACATCGCGCATGCGCCCTTCGCGGTCGGGCACCAGCAGCGAGACTATGCGCCCGCCGTAATTCGTAATGGAGGCCTCCATGCCGGAAGCGTTGTGGATGGTGTAGAGCTCGGGTTCCCGGCTGCGGCAGGCCGCAAGCGCCAGGACCAGGACGGCGAAGATCAGTTTTTTCATAACTATTTGACTCTTAATTTTCTGCCTATTCTCAAAGTGGTGGAGGGGCTGATTCCGTTAAGCTTGCAGATGGCGCTCACTGTAGTGTGATATCTGGCCGCCAGCCCCAGCAGGGTATCCCCCGATTTGATAGTATGGTACTGGGCGGCCGCCATCTCCTTTGCGATGCGCTCGGCCTCGGCCCTGTCCTCTTCTTCGGTCTTGTAAATCTCCTCTTCCTCGTCTTCGGACTCCGGATAGTACTTCGAGGTGTTCGAGAGATACTTGCGCTTGAGCACGAAGTATCCGTGCCGGAGAGTGCCGGTCTCGAAGTCCATCAGCCACTGAGGGTCGAAGGCGTAGCCCTCGTAGCGGGTCTCGAAGTGTAGATGAGGGCCCGTGGAGCGGCCCGTGGAGCCGCCGAGGCCTATCACATCTCCCGCCGAAACGAAGTCGCCCGCCTCGACCTTGCGCGCCGAAAGATGGGCGTAGCTGGTCTCGAGCCCGGAAGCGTGCCGGATGACCACGATGTTGCCGTATCCCTTGTAATACATCGAGCAGCGCACGCGGCCGTCGAAGGCCGCATACACCGGAGTGCCGTGCGCCAGAGGCAGGTCCACGCCCGTATGATTGCGGCGCCTGCGCCAGCCGAAGGGGGAAAACACCTTCACCTGACGGGGGCAGCAGAAACGGCTGGCGGAGTCCGCCAGGCAGAGTGTGACCCGGAACGGCAGGTCCTCGAGTTTCGAGTCGTACGGGTTGAGCACGTTCTCTTTCCAGGCCTTGCGGAAAACGGCGCTGTCCGACATTGCCGCGACGTCCCGCATATAGTGCCAGGTGCCGTCGTTGCAGAGAACTATCTTGATTACGGGGTCGGATGTTTCGAGGGTGTCGTGGACGGAAGGATTGTTGCCGGGAATCAGGGATTTCACCGGTTTGAGGACTTCGCGGGGTATGAGTTCCTCGGCCTCCTTGAGGCTGAAGCGATGCTCCTGCGCTCCCGCCGTCAATGACAGGAACGCAAGCAGCACTGTTATCACCTGCTGTTTTCCCATCTATGCCCGCTTCCCTCCGAACTGCCCTTCGATGATGGCCGCGGCCTCGGCGATTTTCTCTTCGAGGAGTTCGTCGGTGGTCGCCTCGCAGATGAAGCGCAGGTAAGGCTCCGTGTTGGAAGGACGGATGTTGAACCACCACTGCGGGAACTCCAGGCGGTAGCCGTCGAAGTCCATGACCACCTCGGGCTTTTCGGCGGATTCGAAGTGCTTCTTCACCGCCTCCATGGCTCCGGCCTTGTCTTCCACGCGGAAGTTCACCTCGCCCGAATTCTTGTATTTCGTGAGTTCGTCTATCTGCTGGCTGAAGGTCTTCCCCTGCTTCTTGAGGGCCGCCACGATGCGCAGCACGATGATGCTGGCGAGCATTCCGCTGTCGGAGTAGAAGAAGTCCTTGAAATAGTAGTGCCCGGCGAGTTCCCCGCCCCAGAGGCCGTCGATTTCGCGGAGCTTGGGTGCGGCGAAGGCACGGCCGACGCGCCAGGTGTGGAGTTCGGCGCCGTACTGCTGCAGATACTCCCCTACCGCCTTGGAGGAACGGATTTCCTGGAGTACGCGGGGGTTCTTCTCTCCGCGCTCGACGCAGAAGTAGAGGGCCATCATGGCGATGATGAGGTCGGGTGCCACGAAACGGGCCTTGTCGTCGACGAACATCACGCGGTCGGCATCGCCGTCATAGATTACGCCGATGTCGGCGCCGGACTTTGCCACCAGCTCCTTGAGAGGCTGCACGTTCTTGGGAATCAGCGGGTTGGGCTCGTGATTCGGGAAGCGGCCGTCGATGGTGTCGAAGAGCCATTCGGCGTTCTCTCCCTTGTAAATCTCCTTGGCGAAGAGGTTGGCCATGCCGTTGGAGAGGTCGAAGGCGATCTTGAGATTGCCGTAGTCTCCCTTGTACTGATTGAGGAATGCGATGTAGTCCGGCTTGATGTCGATTTCCTTCACCACGCCCTTGCGGGCTGCGGGAGGGGTGGGGCGGCCTTCTTCTATCCAGGCCTTGATCTGTCCAAGGCCGGTGTCGAGCCCGACGGGAAGGGCGTTCTCGCGGGAAACCTTCATTCCGTTGTACTCCGCGGGATTGTGCGATGCGGTGATTTGGATGGAGGCGTCGAAACCGTAATGGGCGGTTGCGAAATAGACCATCGG
>ONFK01000136.1 GCA_900317065.1 uncultured Bacteroidales bacterium | reverse complement strand
CCGCGACAAGAAGACCTTCGATAAGGCGGATATAACCTTCGACAATATCTGGGGAACCTGCGACGAGGATACCTACAGAGTGGCCCTGCGCGACTTCGATGCCGCCTCCGAGCCCTTTTTCGCCCATATCATGACCGTATCTAATCACAGGCCATACACATATCCCGAGGGACGCATCGAATATGACGGCAATCTCATGTCGCGTTCGGCGGCCGTGAAATACACCGACTATGCGATAGGGAAGTTCATCAACGAGGCCTCCTCAAAGCCTTGGTTCGAAAATACCGTGTTCGTGATAATGGCGGACCATTGCGCATCGAGCGCCGGCAAGACCAGTCTCCCTCTGGATGGATATCACATTCCTGCCTTCATCTACTCTCCCGGTTTCATAGAACCTGCACATGTGCAGAAGGTGTGCTCGCAGATAGATGTGATGCCTACGCTCTTCAACCTGCTGGGATTCAGCTACGATTCCCGTTTCTACGGCCAGGATGTGCTGTCGGACGATTTCCGCGAGCGCGCTTTCATGGCGACCTACCAGGACCTTGGCTACTATGCGGATTCAGTCCTGACGGTGCTGAGCCCGGTGCGTCAGGTGCGCCAGTTCGCCGTGGAGCAGACCGGACGGAGCAATTTCACCGAAACCCTTATCGAGGACGAGGTGGCGGAGAAGCAGCTGCGCGAGACGCAGGCGGTGTATCAGGTTATAAATACCGAGTATCAGGCTTCTTCCAGGCACTGAATCATGGCCTTTGCGACGGCGCGGGAAGCTCCCGTGCCTCCGAGACGCTGACGGATCTCCCTGTAATCGGCGAGCATGCGCTCCCGGTAGGGGAGATCTTCTGTAAGGCGGCGTATCTCGGCGGCGCATTCTTCGGGGGTGAAGTCGTACTGGATCAGTTCGCGGAAAGCGAGCCGGTCGAGGATGAGATTGCCGAGGGAGATGTATTTGATGTGGTCCAGCACCCGCAGGACGTACTTCGCCAGCACGGCCGTAACGAAGCTGGTGCTCCAGCAGACCACCTGGGGCGTGCCTGTCAGGGCGGCCTCCAGCGAAGCGGTTCCGCTGTTGATCAGGGCCGCATCGGCGAATTTCAGGACGTCGTAGGTGCGTCCGAAAACCACCTCGACATAGTCGCGTCCGCCAATATGCCTGTCGTAATCTTCCGGACTCCTCGAGGGCGCTCCTGCAACTATGAACTTGCAGCCGGCATATTCCGGAAGCGCGTGCAGGATGTCAGCCATCCGCATCGCCTTGGGCATGGTCCGGGCGATCTCTCCTTTGCGCGAGCCAGCAAGAATCGCGATGTACCGGCCTTCCTCCGGCCTGCGGTATTCGTGATTGTCCACAGCGTCCACCAGGGGATTGCCCTTGTAGATGAAGGGGATCTGCCTGGACTCGAAGTAGGGGATCTCGAAGGGGAAGACTATGAAGAGACGGTCCACCCACGCCTTGAGCTTACGGTTGCGGCCTTCGCGGGACGCCCAGGTCTTGGGCGCGATGTAATAGAATACCCTGATGCCGTGTTCGTGGCAGAAGCGGGCGATCTTCATGTTGAATCCCGGGTAGTCGATGAGAATCACCACGTCCGGTTTCCATTCCAGGATGTCGGCCTTGCAGTCCTTGAGGTTGCGGGAAATCCTGCCCAGATTGGCGAGTACGTCGGTGAGGCCCATCACGGCCGTGGCCTTGTAGTCGCGCACCTTGGTGCCGCCCGCGGCTTCCATCATCCCTCCTCCCCAGAAACGGAAATCCGCCCCCGGGTCTTCCTGCAGAAGGCCCTTCATCAGATTGCTCCCGTGGAGGTCGCCGGAGGCTTCGCCGGCTATCAGGTAGTACTTCATAAATCCGTTTCGAATCCGAGATTTTTCAGGCGCTCGTTTTCCTGCAGGTCGTGGCTGATCAGCTGGTGGCAGGAGATGGTGGCATAGCCCTGCGCGAGCAGGTTGATGTCAGCTTCGGGATCGTTTACGGAATCGTTTACGATGTCGCCCGCCATCATGAACAGCTCTTCTCCTTCCTCGGGATCGGGGAATTTCGGAAGATCGTGCCCCATCATGGAAAGCACTTTCATGCGGAAGAGCCGCTCGTCGTAGGGGATGAATTCGTTCTCCCAGCGCAGCCAGCCTTCTTTCGCCATGCGTATGCCCTTGAGGACGGTGCCCGGCTTCGGGAAGTTCACGTTGTATACGTATCCGTAACTGTCGGAAAGATTGTCGGTTATCTTTTCGAATATGGCGGGGAAATGCTTTTCGATCGAGCTGAAATCGGCATCCGGATCGAAGGCGTCGATGGATACGGCGATCGCCGGAATGTATGCAAGCGCCCCTTCGGAGGCCGCCCCTATGGTGCCGGAATAGAGATATGCAGTTCCGAAGTTTCCGCCATGGTTGATGCCGCTAACGACTACGTCAGGCTTCTCCGGATAGAATATATTGTCTATTCCGAACTTGACGCAGCTGGAGGGTGTTCCGCCCAGATACCACCAGCGCTCTCCCGGCTCCTCGCTGAGTTTCTTCACGGGGATGGGGCTCTGGCCGAGGTTCACGGCCATGGACATTCCGCTCTGGTGCTTTTTGGGGGCGACAACTGTGATGTCGCCGTATCGTTTCAGAATTTTGACCAGTGTCCGTATGCCCTTGGCGTTGAAACCGTCGTCGTTGGTGACAAGAATTTTCATATAGAGATTATTTTATGCAAAGATAGTTCTATTTTCCCTGCAATAATTGATTATGCGTTAATTTTTTTGTAAATTTGCGCCGCTTTTCAAGTAAAACCTGAAGAAAATGGTTAGAAATTGTTTAACATTTATTTTAGTTCAATATGAATAGAATTGCAATCAACGGTTTTGGCCGTATCGGTCGTCTGGCATTCCGTCAGATGTTCGAGGCTGATGGTTACGAAGTTGTCGCCATCAATGACCTCACAAGTCCTAAAATGCTCGCTCACCTTCTCAAGTACGACACCGCTCAGGGTGGTTTCGCAGGCAAGTTCGGTGAAGGCAAGCACACTGTAGATTACAAGGACGCAGTCCTCGCAGAAGACGGCAAGACCGTTGTCACTCCCGGTTCCATCATCGTTGACGGAAAGGAAATCACCATCTATGCAAAGCCCAACGCAGCTGAACTCCCTTGGGGCGAACTGAAAGTCGACGTTGTTCTCGAGTGCACAGGTTTCTACACCTCCAAGGCAAAGGCTTCCGCACACATCGAGGCCGGCGCAAAGAAGGTCGTCATCTCCGCTCCTGCAGGCAATGACCTCCCCACCATCGTCTACAACACCAACCACAAGACCCTCACCCCTGCCGATACAGTTATCAGCGCAGCTTCCTGCACCACCAACTGCCTCGCTCCCATGGCTGACGCTCTCAACAAGTACGCTCCCATCCAGAGCGGTATCATGAGCACCATCCACGCTTACACCGGCGACCAGATGATCCTCGACGGCCCTCAGCGCAAAGGTGACCTCCGCCGCAGCCGCGCAGGTGCTTGCAACATCGTTCCCAACTCCACCGGTGCTGCCAAGGCTATCGGTCTCGTAATTCCCGAACTCAACGGCAAGCTCATCGGCTCCGCTCAGCGCGTTCCCACTCCTACCGGCTCCACCACCATCCTCGTGGCTGTAGTAAAGGGTAAGGACGTTACCGTAGAAGGCATCAACGCTGCTATGAAGGCCGCTCAGACCGAGTCCTTCGGCTATACCGAGGATCAGATCGTCAGCTCCGACGTTATCGGCATGAAGTTCGGTTCCCTCTTTGATGCAACCCAGACCATGGTCTCCAAGATCGACGACGAAACCTTCCAGGTTCAGGTAGTCTCCTGGTACGACAACGAGAACTCCTACACTTCTCAGATGGTCCGCACCATCAAGTATCTCGCAGAACTCAAGTAAGTCTGTGCGATAAGCAAATGAAAAGGGATGGCCGGCCGGTCATCCCTTTTTGTATATAGACTCCTTCGGTGGCACCCTGTCCTCCCATCCCGGCCTTCCAGCCCGTGCATGCTGTCCCTAAAACCCGGACAGTATGCACACTTCCCCGGTCAAAACGTGCATGCTGTCCTTAAATCCCGGACAGTATGCACACCACGCCTGCCGGCCTAAAGTCCGCGCATATACCGGTAGTCCGATGTACTGCCGTTGTAGCGGATGAAAGCCCTGTCGACGATTTCCTCTCCGCAGTTGACCTCCATCCACATCGTGCCGAACGCTTTCGACCAGTTGTACCCGCTTTCTGCGGTCTGGTAATTGACCGTGCCGTCTGTCCAGAACTTGCACCCATATCCCTTGCTCTCGGTACGCGTGCCTTGCGCGCTGACTTCCCAGTCAAAGTGGTAGTTCTCTCCCTTATGCATGCGGAGCGTGATGCTGTATGCGGTAGGGTAGGTGTTGCCCGCCAGGCCGTAATCAGCGTCCCGGGTCAGCGTCCAGGTGCTGTCTGCTGCGTCTTTGCATATCTTTACTCCCTTTATGGATGTTACCGCGTTGACTGTCCATTCCGCTCCCGGCGCCCACAGGTCTTTGCCATTTGAATGGTAGGAAGAGGTCCTGCTGTTGGAAACCGAACCGAAAGAGTTGAATTCCAGCGCGTTTTCCAGTGCACGCATATTGTCTACAAGCAATTCGGTGGCTATTGTCTGAAGATAATGACTCCCGGCCGTGGTGTTGTAGCTGAAACTCCCGGTGAATTCATCGTTATATGATTCTTTGCTGCACGCGCACACCGTCGCGGCCAATGCAAACAAAAATAATAATCTTTTCATAGCACTAGAATCTGTATCCTATTCCAAACCTTACCCCTAAAGCCACATTACCTAAATAATAATCGAGAGTTGCGTAGATTTTGTCCCCGACTCTCATGCCGATCGGAATGACCTGAATGGCAGGCCTTACATCGAAGATGCTCTCTGATCCGTCTTTGCCGAACTGCAGAGCGGCTCCGGCCGAGATTCCCGAATGAAGCGAAAAGTACCTTTTCAACAGGTATCTGTATTTGACGCCTGGCATAAGGGCGAACGTATGCTTCGAGAAAGTGCCGATGAAATCGTCCGTAAACGGATCGAAATAATCCTTCCCGGAATGGGAGTACGCGGCCTCCAGCCCGATGGAAAAGTTCTTCCTGAGCTTGTATTCTCCCATCATGGATAACACGGGAGTGTAGTTTACATTGCGTTCCT
>ONFK01000010.1 GCA_900317065.1 uncultured Bacteroidales bacterium | reverse complement strand
TATTGAAACTTCTTAGGTACAATTGGCTATCATAGTTACTTGCACTTAACCACGTGTCAATCAAGTTAAAATAAAAAGCATTTTTGGGATTGAACTTATCCTTCAACCGAATAGTTTCATTCTCAAAAATGCTTATCGCTTCTGAGACTTCTTCTGATTCTTTTGAACTGCTCCTATCATCTATATTACAAGATGAAACAAATAGTACCAAGAGATCTGAAATATTATCTCAATCTTAAGAAAACTTCAATTGCCTGATATTCAGCCATACCCAGTTCGTCGTAGTGCTTGGCAGTGGCCTGGGTGCGGTCTTCGGCGCGCTGCCAGAATTCGCGGGGATCTTCGCCAGGGAACGGCACTATATCCTTCTGGGAGAGGTGACGGTAGATGGCGTGACGCTTCTCGATGAGTTCGTCGGGACTGAGCGGGACAGCCATATCCACACGCGCAAGCTCCCACTCCATCCACGCTCCGCGATAGAGCCAGATGTGGCAGTCGGGAATCCAGGACGCCCCTTCCTCCTTGAGCTGCTCGAAGGCCTCCAGCGCCGCCTCGGTACATACGCGGTGAGTTCCGTGCGGATCCGCAAGGTCTCCCGCCATGTAAATCTGGTCGGGCTTGATTGAATCCATCAGTTCCTTGATGATATCGACATCCCTCTGGCTGCAGGGGAGCTTGCGGATTCCGCCGCTCTCGTAGAATGGCAGATTGAGGAAATGGATATGGTCGTTCTCCATGCCGAAGGAATGGTCCGCTCCGCGGGCCTCGCTGCGACGGATGGCGGCCTTGATGTCCAGCAGTTTGCGGGGCTCAGGCTCGCCTGGAATCTTGGAGTCGATAAGGGCCTTCACTTCCTCGGTGCGGTCGCCGAATCCCAGCTGGTAGGCAGCATCCATGTGCTGCATGACCACGGAGTCATGCACGGCGACGTTGCCGGAAGTCTGGTAGGCCACGTGCACATCGTGCCCCTGATGCACCAGGCGGATGAAGGTACCTCCCATGGAGATGACGTCATCGTCCGGATGGGGCGAAAGGATGAGGACCTTCTTGGGGAAGGGCTTCGACGCCACCGGCCGGGTGCTGTCGTCGGCATTGGGCTTGCCGCCGGGCCATCCGGTAATGGTATGCTGCAGGTCGTTGAAGATTTGGATGTTCACCTGGTCGTAACTGCCCACAACGTCCAGCAGTTCCTCCAGAGAGTGCTGCAGGTAATCTGCATGGGAGAGTTTCAGGATAGGCTTGTGAACCTGCTGGCAGAGCCAGATGACAGCCTTGCGGCGGAACTTGGGAGTCCACTCGCAGGGGCCGATGAGCCAGGGTGCCACCACGCGCGTAAGAAGACTGCCGGACACCTCGTCCACTATCATCCTCACGTTTGGATGATGCTGGAAGTAAGAGGCAGGACAGTCGGATCCTATCTCTCCCTCGACCACGCGGGCAACTGCTTCCGCCTTGGTCTCGCCCCAGGCCATGAGAATGACCTTCTTGGCGCTCATCATGGTGCTGATGCCCATGGTGATGGCCTCCTTGGGGGTGACGGAGATGTCGCCGTTGAAATAGCGCGCCTGACGCTTGCGGCTCGGATAACTCAGCAGGACGGTACGGGTGCGGCTCTGTTCGGAAGAGCCGGCCTCGTTGAAACCGACCTGCCCCTGTTCGCCGATTCCCATTATGAGCAGGTCCAGCCCGCGCGCGGCAGCATCGAAGCGTGCGCAGTATGCACCGACTTCATCATGGGTGACCGTTCCGTTCGGAATGTGGATATTCTCGGGAAGGATATCGATATTGTTCAGCAGTTCGAGATGCAGGTTGCGGTTACGGCTCTGCATATCGGTCGCTGACGACGGGTAATACTCGTCGATGCTGAACACGGCGACGTTCTTGAAAGACACCTTTCCCTCGCGATAATAGCGGGAAAGGACTTTATAAAGAGATGCCGGGGTGGCACCTGTGGTCAGGCCAAGCCTGAAGAGCCCCCCGGGATTCTCTTTTTCATTATTCTTGATTGCTTCGACTACTATGTCGGCCAGTTTACGGCTGCCCTCGGTAGAGTCCGAATAAACATTTGTGTAAATTTTGTCGTATCCGTGCAGGATATCTTCAGGTAGGTTTTTAGTAATCAGGCCACCGTCTTCCGGCAGCGTAAAATGTCTCATAGTCCGTTAAAGCAAATGAAATCCAACAGTGAGTCCGGCCATGACGATTGAAACCATGCTCATCAGTTTGATGAGGATGTTCAGCGAAGGTCCGGATGTGTCTTTGAAAGGATCTCCGACGGTATCGCCGACCACCGTTGCGTGATGGCTGTCGGAGTTCTTGCCACCGAAATTGCCTTCCTCGACATACTTCTTCGCATTGTCCCATGCGCCGCCGGAGTTCGACATGAACACGGCGAGCACGAAGCCTGCGCCGAGACCGCCGATGAGCAGTCCGAGCACGCCTGCGACTCCCAGAACGATGCCGGTGAGGACGGGAACGAGGATGGCGATGATGGCGGGGCCGAGCATTTCGTGCTGGGCGGCCTTGGTGGAGATCTCTACGCAGCGCTTGTAATCGGGAGTACCCTCACCGGTGAGGATCCCCTTGATTTCGCGGAACTGGCGGCGCACCTCGATGACCATCTTGCCTGCGGCACGGCCGACTGCGTTCATGGTGAGACCGCAGAAGAGGAATGCCATCATCGCACCGATGAACACGCCCGCGAGAACGGAAGGATTCATCAAGCTGACATTGTAGTTGTTGAGGATGTCGAGGATGCTGGCGTCGGCGGCTGCTATCATGTCTCCCGCGACGGAGAGCACCTTCTCGCCGGTGCGCTCGAGGGCGATCTTGATCTCCTCGATGTAGGATGCAAGGAGTGCGAGGGCGGTCAGTGCGGCGGAGCCGATGGCGAAGCCCTTGCCGGTGGCGGCGGTGGTGTTGCCGAGGGCGTCCAGGACATCGGTGCGCTCGCGCACTTCAGGCTCGAGTTCGCTCATCTGCGCATTGCCTCCCGCATTGTCGGCGATAGGGCCGTATGCATCGGTGGCGAGGGTGATTCCCAGAGTGGAGAGCATGCCCACGGCTGCGATTGCCACGCCGTACAGACCCTTGGAGAGGTTCGCGGCGGTCAGCATGTTCGCAACGTCGAAGTTGATGGCGAAGAGATAAGCCAGAATGATGGCGCACGCAATGGCGAAGACGGGGATGGCGGTGGACACCATTCCGAGGCCCACACCGTTGATGATGACGGTAGCGGGGCCGGTCTGGGACGCTTCGGCCAGTTTCTGCGTAGGTTTATAGGAGTGCGACGTGTAGTATTCGGTCGCCTTGCCGATGATGACGCCTGCGAGGAGGCCGGCCACCACGGAGAAGCTGAGCTGCCACCAGTTCTCGAAACCGAGGAGGTAGAGCACGCCGAAGGTGGCGACGCCGCTGAGGGCGGCTGCGAGGTTGGTGCCCACGCTCATGCTCTTCAGGAGCTCAGCCATGCCGGCGCCTTCCTTGGTGCGCACGGTGAAGATGCTGAGCACGGACAGCACCACGCCGATTGCGGCGATGAGCATGGGGGCGAGGATGGCGCGCATCTGCATGTCGTCGCCTGCTCCGTAGAATGCGGATGCACCCAGTGCCATTGTGGATAGGATGGAACCGCAGTAGCTTTCGTAAAGGTCTGCACCCATACCGGCCACGTCACCCACGTTGTCGCCCACGTTGTCGGCGATGGTAGCGGGGTTGCGGGGGTCGTCCTCGGGGAGATCGGTCTCCACCTTTCCGACAAGGTCGGCGCCCACATCGGCGGCCTTGGTGTAGATGCCTCCGCCCACTCGTGCGAAGAGGGCCTGGGTGGATGCACCCATTCCGAAGGTGAGCATGGTGGTGGTGATGACAACCATCTTCTGTGCGGTGGTGACGTCATCCACGAAAGCGTTCAAGAGGATGAACCAGAGGGCGATGTCCAGAAGTCCGAGGCCCACCACGGTAAGGCCCATGACTGCACCGGAGCGGAAGGCCACCTTAAGGCCTGCGTTCAGGCTGCGGCGGGCGGCGTTGGCGGTGCGGCCGGAGGCGTATGTAGCGGTGCGCATGCCGATGAAACCGGCAAGTCCGGAGAAGAAACCGCCGGTGAGGAATGCGAAGGGCACCCAGGGATTCTGTACTCCGAAGCCGTAAGCCAGCACGGCGAAAAATACGGCCAGCACGGCAAACACGATGATAACTACCTTGTACTGCTGTTTGAGGTAAGCCATTGCTCCCTCACGCACGAACTGTGCGATTTTCTTCATTGTAGGGGTTCCCTCATCCTCCTTTTTCATTTGTGCATAGAAGATTGCGGCGAAAACGAGCGCCACGACCGAGGCAATGGGAACTGCGTAGAATAGCGGGTTCATAAAGTTTTGTTTTAGTTATAATATGCAAAGATAAAAAAAGAAGGGAGAAACCGAAATTTCCCCCTTCATTTTGCGGCTGTTTTATTCAGCCTTAGGAGCCTCTGCGGGCGCTTCCGCTGCGGGAGCCTCTTCGGCCGGAGCAGCTTCCGCCTTCTTCGCGCGGCTGCGGCGTGTGGTCTTCTTGGCCTCCTTCTTGGTGCTGCCTGCGAGGGCGGCCTCGTTGAAGTCGACGAACTCTATGAGAGCCATCTCAGCGGCATCTCCCTGACGGAAACCGACATGGAGGATACGGAGATATCCACCCGGACGGTCTGCGATCTTGGGGGCGATGGTGCGGAAAAGTTCGCTTACGGCGTTCTTGTCCTTGAGATAACTGAAGACGACGCGGCGGTTGTGCGTTGTATCTTCCTTGCTCTTGGTGATAAGCGGTTCAAGATAAGGCTTGAGAGCCTTTGCCTTGGCCTCGGTGGT
The DNA here is from genome assembly GCA_900317065.1 of uncultured Bacteroidales bacterium. GTDB lineage: Bacteria > Bacteroidota > Bacteroidia > Bacteroidales > UBA932 > Cryptobacteroides. Next base: position 10,847 of record ONFK01000010.1, on the reverse strand, counting down.
GACGATCCTCTTGTGGAGAATCAGCGAAGAAGCCATATTGGCGAGGAGTGCCTTGCGATGTCCGCTCTTGCGACCGAGATGATTAACTGCTTTATTGTGTCTCATCGTTAGATATTCTTTTTCTTGGGTTCAATATTGTACTTGGTGACATCCATTCCGAACGAGAGTTTCATCTTCTCCACCAGCAGGTCGATCTCGTTGAGCGACTTGCGTCCGAAGTTGCGGAACTTCATGAGTTCGGCGCGGCTGTAGGACACCAGGTCGGCGAAAGTGTCGATGTCGGCGGCCTTGAGGCAGTTGAACGCGCGGACGGAAAGTCCCATGTCGGAGAGTTTGGTGAGGAGGACGTGCCTCATGCGGAGGCTCTCCTCGTCAAGTTCCTTGCTTTCGGTTTCAAGAGGGCTCTCGAGAGAGATCTTGTTGTCGTCGGTAAAGAGCTTGAAGTGATAGATGAGGATGTTTGCTGCATCCTGAAGAGCAGCGCTCGGAGAAATGGAACCATCGGTTTCAATCTCAAGGTTGAGCTTCTCGTAGTCAGTCTTCTGCTCGACACGCCAGTTGTCCACGCTCCAGTTGACCTTGCGGATAGGGGTGTAGATGGCGTCTACCGGAATAGTTCCGATAGGAGTGTTCTCGTCGCGGGATTCCTCAGCAGGAACGAAACCGCGGCCCCTCGTGATGAGGATGTTGATTTCGAGTTTTACTGAAGGCTCAAGAGAGCAGATGTGCTGATCAGGGTTTAACACCGTGAAAGAAGACAATCCTTTCGAGATGTCCTCCGCCTTGAACTCCTGCTTGCCGCTGATGACGATCCGGGCCTCTTCGCTGTCGACGCCTTCGACCATCCTCTTGAAACGGACCTGCTTGAGGTTGAGGATGATGTCCTGCATGCCTTCGATGACGCCGGGAATCGTTGCGAATTCCTGGTCGACACCGCTGATGCGAATCTGGCTGATGGCGAATCCTTCAAGGGAAGCAAGAAGTATGCGTCGGAGGGCATTGCCGATAGTCTGGCCGTAACCCGGCTCGAGAGGGCGGAATTCGAAACGTCCGAGGGTATCGGAACCTTCGAGCATAATAACCTTGTCAGGTTTCTGGAATGCTAAGATTGCCATAATTGCTGGGTGTTAAATGTTACTTGGAGTACAGGTCGACGATGAGCTGCTCGTTGATGTTTTCGGGAATGTCGGCACGGAGGGGGACATTCAGGAACTTGCCGCTGAGTGTCTGTGCGTCGAACTCCAGCCAGGAGTACTTGGATGCACCTGCGACAGCTGCAGTGATGACCTCGAGGTTCTTGCTCCTTTCGCGAACGGCGACGACGTCACCGGCCTTTACGGTTGCGGAAGGGATGTTGCAGACGGAACCGTTGAGTGTGATGTGACGGTGGCTTACGAGCTGGCGTGCGGCTGCCCTGGAGGGAGCGATGCCGAGACGGTATACCACGTTGTCGAGACGGCTCTCGAGGAGGAGGATGAGGTTCTCACCCTTCTGGCCGCTCATGCGAGAAGCCTTGTTGTAGGTGTTGTGGAACTGACGCTCGAGCACACCGTACATATATTTGACTTTCTGCTTCTCTTTCAGCTGTACACCATACTCCTTGCTCTTCTTGCGCTTTGCAGCGAGTCCGTGCTGTCCCGGAGGATAGTTTCTCTTTTCGAAATCTTTGTCTGCACCGAAGATGGGTTCGCCGAACTTACGGGCGATCTTGGTGGTAGGTCCTGTATATCTTGCCATAGTTTCTTGTCTTTAAACGTTAAACTTTACGACGGCCTTTCGGACGGCAACCATTGTGAGGCATAGGAGTCACGTCGACGATCTCGGTGACGATGATGCCTGCGTTGTTGATGGTGCGGATAGCGGATTCACGTCCGGAACCAGGACCCTTGACGAATACTTTCACTTTGCGAAGACCTGCATCATAAGCAGTCTTGGCGGCATCTTCTGCGGCCATCTGTGCAGCGTACGGAGTGTTCTTCTTGGAACCACGGAAACCGCACTTGCCAGCGGAACCCCAGCTGATCACCTGCCCCTGAGCATTGGTCAGAGACACGATTACGTTGTTGAAAGTGGAGGAGATGTGGGCCTGCCCATAAGCTTCCACCTTGACAACTCTCTTGGATGTTGTTGTTTTCTTTGCCATAATTCAACTGCTTTTACTTGGTCGCCTTCTTCTTGTTGGCAACGGTCTTCTTCTTACCCTTGCGGGTACGGGCGTTGTTCTTGGTGCTCTGCCCGCGGACAGGGAGGCCGACACGGTGACGGATTCCACGGTAGCAACCGATATCCATGAGTCGCTTGATGTTCATCTGAACGGTGGAACGGAGTTCACCTTCGATCTTGAGCTCACCGACTTCGGCACGGATTGCTGCGGTCTGTGCGTCATCCCAGTCGCCAACCTTGATAGTAGGATCGATGCCGCACTTCTCCAGGATCCTGGTAGCAGTGCTGCGGCCGATTCCGTAGATGTAGGTGAGTCCTACATCACCTCTTTTGTTGTTTGGTAAATCAACACCGGCTATTCTTGCCATAATTATACTTTTACTTAATTGTTAGACAATTGATTATCCCTGGCGCATCTTGAACTTGGGGTTCTTTTTGCAGATCACGTAAAGACGGCCTTTACGCTTCACGATCTTGCAATCTTCACTGCGCTTCTTGATGGATGTTTTGACTTTCATATCGTGGTAATTTTATTTGTATCTGAAAGATATTCTGCCCTTGGTCAAATCGTAAGGCGAAATTTCAACTCTTACTTTGTCGCCCAGAAGAATGTGGATAAAGTTCATGCGCATCTTCCCCGATATATTGCAGAGAAGCACGTGACCGTTCTCAAGCTCGACCTTGAACATCGCGTTTGGAAGGGTCTCTATAACCTTTCCATCTTGTTCTATTGCTACTTGTTTAGACATTGAATATTAAGCGTTAAAAATTGATCTTGGGATCTTTCTCGATAAAATCGAAGGTTGACAGCTGCTCAGCTTTGCCGCGACGGATAACAACCGTCAGTTCGTAATGAGCGGAGTTGCTGCGGTCGGCAGTGTGCACGGACCAACCATTACGGTCGAGGTACACGCTGCGCCCGCCGGCATTCACCATCGGCTCAATACAGATAGTCATTCCGTCCACCAGTTTGGGACCGTGGCCCGGACGCCCGAAATTCGGCACGCCCGGAGTCTCGTGCATTTCCCGCCCGATTCCGTGACCTTCAAGCTCACGGACAATGGAGAAACCGAACGACTCGACGTAAGATTGCACCGCGTATCCGATGTCGCCGACCCTGTTGCCCGCCACAGCCGCCTCTATGCCCTTGTAGAGCGAGGCCTTCGTCACGTCGAGGAGCCTGCGGGTCTCCGCACTCACCTCCCCGACAGGGAAGGTGTATGCGGAATCGCCGTTATAGCCCTTGTACAGCGTGCCGATGTCCGCGGTGACGATATCGCCCTCCTTGAGGACATAGTCGGACGGAAATCCGTGCACGACGACATCGTTCACCGAAGCGCAGATTGCTGCGGGGAAACCCTCGAATCCGAGGAAAGAAGGAATGGCGCCGTGGTCGCGGATGAAAGTCTCGGCCACCCTGTTCAACTCTTTGGTTGTCACACCGGGGGCGACCGTCTTACCGACTTCCGCCAAAGTCTTGCTGACTATTATGGCATTCTCGCGAAGGAGCGCAATCTCTTCCTCTGTCTTGGGTCTTACCATCTCACTTCTGAATTTTCAAAGAACTACATGCCCGAGCGTCCGGTAAGGCGGCCGGTCTTCATGAGGCCGTCGTAGTGACGCATAAGCAGATAACTTTCGATCTGCTGCAGTGTGTCGAGAACGACGCCGACAAGGATCAGAAGCGAAGTGCCTCCGTAGAAGCTTGCAAATGAATCCGTGACGCCGAAGTTCCTGGCGAATGCAGGCATGATGGATATGATTGCCAGGAAGATGGAGCCGGGGAGGGTCACCTTGCTCATGATGGAGTCAAGATATTCCACGGTCTTCTTGCCAGGCTTCACACCCGGTATGAAACCACCATTCCTCTTCATGTCTTCTGCCATCATGGTGGGGTTCACCGTAACGGCGGTGTAGAAGTATGTGAAGATGATGATGAGAATTGCAAAGATGAAGTTGTACCAGAATCCGGTATAGTTACCAAGCGTTGCTGCAAGGCCGCGGGTTGCATCCCACCTCGAGAAGATGAGAGGGAAGAGCATGAGGGCCTGAGCGAAGATGATAGGCATGACGCCGGCAGCATTGATCTTCAGAGGGATGTACTGGCGGACACCGCCGTACTGACGGTTGCCGATCACGCGCTTTGCATACTGCACGGGAACGCGGCGGACAGCCTGGACCAGTGCGATGGCAGCAATGATGACGAAGAACCAGATGAGGAACTCGACAATGAGGAGAAGAAGACCTCCGTTGGTGGTGGAGAGTTTCTCGCCGACTTCAGCCGCGATTGCGAAAGGCAGACGGGCCACGATACCTATCATGATGATGAGGGAGATACCGTTACCGATGCCGCGGTCGGTGATACGCTCGCCGAGCCACATCACGAACATCGAACCGGCCATCAGGATGAGGGTGGATACGATGTTGTACATGAAGTTGCTCCAGCCGAGACGGTTCACTGCGATGAACGCCTGACCGGGAATCTGGTTGTGAAGAGCGGCCATGTAGGCAGGTCCCTGGATGCAGATGATCAGGATGGTGAGATACCTCGTGAGCTGATTCATCTTCTTGCGCCCGCTTTCGCCTTCCATCTGGAGTTTGCGGAAGTAAGGCACAAACACACCAAGAAGCTGGACTACGATGGATGCCGAGATGTAGGGCATCACACCGAGCGCAAAGATTGAAGCATTACCGAATGCACCGCCGGAGAACATGTTCAACAGGCCGACGAGACCCGAGGAAGCAGTGTCCTGCAGCTTGGCGAGCATAGTAGCGTCGATGCCGGGAAGCACGATGAAGCAACCGAGCCTGTACACCAGGATCAGAGCCAGGGTGTAACCGAGGCGCTTGCGCAGCTCTTCAATCTTGAAGATGTTCTTGATTGTCTCGATAAACTTCTTCATTGTTATTCATTTACGACTGCCTTTCCACCGGCAGCTTCGATTTTTGCGATTGCAGATTTGCTGAATGCGTCAGCCTTGACGGTGACGGCCACAGAGATCTCACCATTGCCAAGGACCTTGATAAGGTCGGCCTTGCCGGCGAGTCCGGCAGCCTTGAGATCGTCCACGGTAATCTCGGCAGCCTTGGAGGCCTCGGCGATTGCCTGGATGGTCGCTACATTGACAGCGGTATATTCAACGCGGGTAGGATTGGTGAAGCCGAACTTGGGAAGACGCCTCTGAATAGGCATCTGGCCGCCTTCGAAACCAATCTTATGCTCGTAACCGGCGCGTGCCTGAGCACCTTTGGTACCACGGGTGGCAGTGCCGCCCTTTCCGGAACCCTGGCCACGGCCCAATCTTTTCTTTGCGTTCTTTACAGAACCTGCAGCAGGTGTAAGATTATTAAGTTTCATGGTCTGTTCCTCCTTTAGTCGATTACTTCGTATTTTACGAGATGCGCCACCTTGGCGAGCTGGCCGCGGGTGATGGGGGTATCCTCAACCTCCACGGTGTGGCGGATGCGGCGGATTCCGAGCGCGCGGAGATTCTCCTTCTGGCGCTTGGTTTCACCGTTTGTGCTTATAGTCTGGGTAATTCTGAGTTTTGCCATGGTTCTTTCCTCCTAGCCTTTAAAAACTTTACTCATAGGAATTCCGCGCAGACCGGCGACAGTGTAAGCGTCGCGCATTTCGGTAAGTGCGGCCACGGTAGCCTTCACGAGGTTGTGAGGGTTGGAAGAACCCTTGCTCTTTGCAAGCACGTTCTGGATGCCTGCGCTCTCGAATACGGCACGCATTGCACCGCCGGCCTTTACACCGGTACCGGGAGCTGCGGGCTTCATGAATACCCTTGCGCCGCCGAATGCGGACTCCTGCTCGTGAGGGATGGTGGTGTTGATGACGGGAACCTTGACGAGGTTCTTCTTTGCATCCTCCACGCCCTTGGCGATAGCCGCAGTGACTTCGTTGGCTTTTCCAAGACCATAGCCTACAACGCCGTTCTCGTCACCTACGACTACGATAGCAGCAAAGCGGAAGTGACGACCACCCTTAGTGACCTTGGTCACACGCTGGATGGCAACGAGCCTGTCCTTCAGTTCGAGGTCAGACGTCTTTACTCTTTTAACATTTGTATTTGCCATAGTCTTTCCTGTTAGAATACGAGGCCGCCTTCACGGGCAGCATCTGCCAAACTTTTAACACGTCCGTGGAAGAGATATCCTCCGCGGTCGAAACATACGGTGGTGACACCGGCTGCGAGAGCACGCTCTGCAACTGCCTTGCCGACGATTGCAGCAGCTTCGATGCCGCTCTTGCCCTTGCATTCTGCTGCAAGGAGCTTGTCGTTGGATGCGGCTGCGGCAATAGTCTTGCCGGCCTCATCGTTGATCACCTGAGCATAGATCTGCTTGTTGCTTCTGAAGACTACAAGACGCGGGCGCGATTCGGTGCCGTTGACGTGCTTGCGGATACGGTAGTGAATCCTTTTTCTTCTTGCTATTCTACTTAATGCCATAATTCTGTCCTCCTTTATTTAGCAGCAGCAGTCTTGCCTGCCTTGCGACGAAGTTGTTCACCGACGAACTTGATACCCTTGCCCTTGTAAGGTTCAGGCTTGCGGAATGAGCGGATCTTGGCGGCAACCTGGCCGACAAGCTGCTTGTCGCAGCTCTTGAGAACCAGCTTGGGGGTCTCTCCCTTCTTGATCTCGGGGACCTCGGCCTTCACCTCTGCGGGAAGCATGAGATGAATCTCGTGGGAATAACCGAGAGAGAAGACGAGCAGCTGCCCCTGGACGGCTACACGGTAGCCGACGCCTACGAGCTCCTGCTTGATAGTGAATCCTTCACTTACGCCGACAACCATGTTGTGCACCAGTGCGCGGTAAAGGCCGTGCATGCTGCGGTGACGGGGCTGGTCCGTCGGACGGGTGAATTTAATCTCGTTGTCCTCAATGGTGACGGTGATGTCCGGATCAACTTTCTGGAACATCTCACCAAGAGGTCCTTTCACCTTCACAACGTTGCCGTCGAGGAGCTCTACGCTCACCCCGGCCGGAAGGTTTACAGGTAATTTACCAATTCGTGACATTTGTTTTGTTCTTTATAATATTAATATACGTAGCAAATAACCTCTCCGCCGATTCCGAGTTCCTTGGCTTCCTTGTCGGTAAGCAGGCCCTTGGAAGTAGAGATGACAGCGATGCCGAGTCCGTTCAGGACGCGGGGCATGTCTTCTACGCCGGTGTACTGCCTGAGGCCGGGGGTGGATACGCGCTCGATCTTCTTGATAGCGGGCATCTTGGTCTCGGGATGGTACTTGAGAGCGATCTTGATGGTGTTGTACGGAGTTCCTTCAACTACCTTGTAGCTGAGGATGTATCCTTTCTCGCACAGAATCTTGGTGAGAGCTTCCTTCATCTTGGAAGAGGGAATCTCGACCACCTTCTTGCCTGCCAGATAGGCATTGCGGATCCTGGTGAGGAAATCTGCGATGGGATCAGTCATATCGTTAATCTTTTAATATTCTACCAACTTGCCTTCTTTACACCCGGGATGAGACCGTTGCTGGCCATCTCGCGGAACTGAATACGGCTGAGGCCGAATGCCCTCATATATCCTTTGGGACGACCGGTAAGAGAGCAACGATTGTGAAGACGAACGGGGCTGGCGTTCTTGGGGAGCTTGTCGAGAGCTGCCCAGTCACCTGCTTCCTTGAGAGCCTTCCTCTTTTCGGCGTATTTGGCAACCAGCTTTGCGCGCTTTACTTCGCGGGCTTTCATTGATTCTTTTGCCATATCTCTTAGTTGTTATGTTTCTTGAAAGGCAGACCGAAGGCGGCGAGCAGGGCCTTGCACTCCTCGTCGGACTTGGCTGTGGTTACGAAAGTGATTTCCATCCCGTGGATGCGGGGGTTCTTGTCGATGTCGATCTCAGGGAAGATGATCTGCTCCTTGATGCCAAGGGTGTAGTTTCCACGGCCGTCCATGTTCTCGGCTATACCGTTGAAGTCGCGGATACGGGGGAGGGTGACGCGGATGAGCTTCTCGAGGAACTCATACATCTTGACGTCGCGAAGAGTAACCTTGCAACCTACAGGCATTCCTTTACGGAGCTTGAAGTTGGAGATATCTTTGCGGGAAATGGTGATGACAGCCTTCTGTCCGGTGATGAGGGAGAGTTCTGCGGCTGCATCCTCAACGAGTTTCTTGTCCTGGGTAGCGTCGCCGACACCTTCGTTGATGGTGATCTTGAGGAGGCGGGGAGCTTCCATTACGGTATTGTAGTTAAACTGCTTGACAAGCTTGTCAGCAATTTCTTCCTTATAGGCTTTCTTCAGAGCAGGAACGTAACCCTTGGGGGTCTTCTGCTGATCTGCTGTTGCTTTCTTTGCCATAATTACTTAATCTCCTGTCCTGATTTTTTAGCTACGCGAACCTTCTTGCCGTCCTCTACCTTGAATCCTACGCGTGTAGGCTTGGAAGATGCGGGGTCGATGAGGTTGACGTTGGAAATATGGATAGCGGCCTCCTGCTTGATGATACCACCCTGGGGCTGCTTGGTATTGGGCTTCGTGTGCTTGCTGACGAGGTTGATGCCTTCGACGATCACACGGTCCTTCTCGGTGAGAACGGAAAGAACCTTGCCGGTCTTGCCTTTATCGTTACCGGAATTTACATACACGGTGTCACCTTTCTTGATCTTGAACTTTTTCATACTTCTGATTAATTAAAGGACCTCCGGTGCCAGTGAAACGATTTTCATGTAATTCTCGCGGAGCTCTCGGGCAACGGGGCCGAAGATACGGGTTCCGCGGAGTTCGCCTGCATTGTTCAGAAGAACGCATGCGTTGTCGTCGAAACGGATGTAAGAACCGTCGACGCGGCGGATTTCTTTCTTGGTGCGTACGACTACAGCCCTGGAGACTGTACCCTTCTTGGCGTCACCGCCAGGAATCGCACTCTTCACTGCGACGACGATGGTGTCGCCGACAGTGGCATAACGGTGGTGGGTACCGCCAAGTACGCGGATGCAAAGGACTTCCTTAGCACCGCTGTTGTCGGCCACCTGTAGACGTGTTTCCTGCTGTATCATAACTACTTAGCTTTTTCTACGATTTTTTCTACTCTCCAGTTCTTGGTCTTGCTCAGAGGACGTGTTTCCATGATGAGGACGGTATCGCCCTCGCCGCACTCGTTCTTCTCATCGTGAGCAACGAACTTTGTGGTCTTTTTTACGAACTTTCCGTACAAGGGATGCTTCTCTTTGCGTTCAACGGCAACAACGACGGTTTTATCCATCTTGCTGCTGACCACGACGCCCTGTCTTTCCTTACGAAGATTTCTTTCCATGATTAGTTCTGTTTTTCTTTTTCAGCGAGGATCGTGATCATCAGAGCAATATCCTTGCGGAGTTTCTTGAATTTGGAAGTGTCCTCCAATGGAGAAATAGCGTGATTGATCTTCATTGTGTCGAGATTTCCTTTCTCGATCTGGATGCGGTCGCGCAGGTCTGCTACAGACATTTCGCGTGCTTCTGCTGCTTTCATACTCTTTTCTTCTCCATTAAATTATTCAACATAATCCCTGCGGACGATGAATTTGGTCGCAACGGGGAGTTTGTTTGCGCCGAGACGCATTGCTTCCTTGGCGATTGCGAGGGAAACGCCCTCAGCCTCGAAGATGATGCGGCCGGGAGTAATGGGAGCGACGAATCCGTAGGGATCGCCCTTACCCTTACCCATACGGGTATCGAGAGGTTTCTTGGTAACCGGCTTCACAGGGAATACACGGATCCACAGCTGGCCCTCACGGTTCATCTTACGTGTGATGGCCTGACGTGCAGCCTCGATCTGCTGGGCGGTAAGCCAGCAATTCTCAAGGTTCTTGAGACCGAAGGAACCGAATGCAAGCTGGTTGCCGCGCTGGGCCATGCCCTTCATACGGTTCTTCTGTTCCCTTCTAAACTTTGTTCTCTTAGGTTGTAACATTTTACTGTTATTTTAAAAATTTGTATTTTTCAAGCCAAATCCTTGATAATCAGCGCCTTAGGCTATTACAGGGCGGATTTTTGGGATGCAAAGTTACAAAAAATTTCTTAACCGGCAAGGACTTTGGCAAAAAAATTGAACATTTTCGACACAAAAAAGTGATAGTCAACTACTGATTTTTCAACCACTTACAAAAGCGGAGAAAAAATATTTTTACTACCTTTGCGACCGTGAAAAGAATTGTGATGATAACCCTGTGTTTCCTGCTGTGTCTTCCCGTCCTCGGACAGAGGAAGAAACAGTTGGAAAAGTTTCCCATGTACTACGTGGTCGACGAGAACGGCGACACGACCTTCGTGGACCAGCTGGACCCTGTATGGTGCTTCCCCAAAGGCACCCGGCTCAAGAAAGGAGACTGGCGCAGGCAATACAAGATGGTCTACAACTTCAACAAGGTGTACCCCTACGCCCTCGCCGGGCGCAAGATGATGCGCCAGGTAGATAGCGTGATAGCTGCCGACGTTACGAAAAAAAGCCAGCGGAACGCCTACACGCACGACGTGATGATAGAGCTCTTCACCATCTTCGCCGGCGACATCAAGAAGATGAGCATATCCCAGGGCGTGATGCTGATGCGCCTTGTAGACAGGGAATGCGGGATCCCGCCTTTCGAAATCATCAAGCAGTACCGGAGTTCATTCTCCGCCAACTTCTGGCAGCTGATTGCCAGGATGTTCGGGCAGAACCTGAA
>ONFK01000254.1 GCA_900317065.1 uncultured Bacteroidales bacterium | reverse complement strand
CGGTCTTTCCGTCGCACTCATCCTCGGTATCCTCATCGGAACCTACGCTTCCATCATGATCGGTACCCCCGTGATGTTCGACAGCACCAAGAAGGTTGCTTCGAAGAAATAGGCAAAACACATTCCGTGCGTGAAATGACCTGTTTTACGCACGGAAGCCTTCTAAACAGATAAGTCGTGCGTGAAATGGCTAGTTTCACGCACGACATTTTTTGAAAGGTCTCTTGGCCCCCTACCGCCCTACCTGATAACTGATCCCCAGATGCTCGAGGGCAGCGAGGAAGTCGGCGCAGACGGCGACTGTGAATTTCTTTGAGAAGAGTTCCACGCGGTATCCGCTGCGGGCATCGAACAGATAGACGCTGAGGCGAGTTTTACCGGGGAAGGCCTTGAGGGTATGGACAAGGTCTTTGCGGAACTTCTCGTTGAGCTGGGCGGAATCGAGATTGATGGAGAAGGATTTGATCATTTCCTCGCCGATGTTGCCAAGGAGGCTGATCTTCTTGATCTTGAATGCAAATGGCGCCCTCTTGCCCTGGGCGGCGTCTTCCGGCTTGACGCGGAAGCGCTCGGCAATCTCTCCTTCTATGAACAGATGCTCGTGCAGTTGCATATACTGCATATAGCCCTCGTAATCCTTGCCGAACAGGGCGAGCTCGTATGTGCCGCTGTAGTCCTCCAGAGTGACCCTGGCGCCCGGCGAACCCGTGCGGGTGGTAATCTGCTTGACGTCGGTTATGATGCCCGCTATGGCCGTTTTATGGGTCTTGCGCAGCTTTTCCTGCTCGTCTATCTTCTGCGGCAGATCCGCCAGCTTGCAGTTTGTGAAGGTCTTGATCTCGAAGGCGTAGCGGTCAAGCGGATGGGATGACAGATACATACCCACCACGTCCTTCTCTTTCTGGAGAAGGTCCAGAACATCTTCCTCCCCAACGAACATCGGCATTTCGGGGCGCTGGGGCTTCATTTCCTCCACCTCTCCGAAGAGGGAGCTGGCGCTGTCGACCTGGTCGTTCTTGTAGAGTTCGGCGTAGCGGAGGATTTCGTCGATGAAGAGTTCTCCGCTCTTGCCGGCAGTGTAGAACTGGCCGCGCTTGTAGCCGAAGGAGTCGAATGCGTCGGCGTTCACGAGGGTTTCGAGGGCCTTGCGGTTGACGCCGACCGGCTTGTCCATCTTCTGGCTGAAGAGGGCCATGCGCTCGAGGAAGTTCCACACATCCTCGTACGGGCCGTTCTGGCCTCGTTCGTCCATTATGGCGTTCACTACGTTCTCGCCGAATCCCTTGAGGCCGCCGAGCCCGAAACGGATGTCTCCTTCCCTGTTGACGCTGAAGTCCTTTTCGGATTCGTTGATATCGGGGTTCAGAACCTTGATTCCTCCCTTCTTGCAGTCCGCCATTATCTCCTTCATCTCATCCATGTTGGAGCTCTGCTGGGTGAGGTTGGAGGCCTGGAACTCGCTGGGATAGTGAGCCTTGAGCCAGGCGGTCTGGTAGCTTACCCAGGCGTAGCAGGTGGCGTGGCTCTTGTTGAAGGCGTACTTCGCGAAGGCCTCCCAGTCGCTCCATATCTTTTCCAGTTTCTCGGCAGGATGTCCCTTGGCCTGTGCGCCCTGCATGAAGTCGACCTTCAGGCCGTCGAGAATGTCCTTCTTCTTCTTGCCCATGGCCTTGCGGAGCTTGTCCGCCTTGCCCTTGGAGAAGCCTGCGAGGGACTGGGAGAGGCGCATCACCTGCTCCTGGTAGACCGTGACGCCGTAGGTTTCCTTAAGCAGATCCTCCATCTCCGGAAGGTCGTAATGGACCTTGGAAGGGTCGTTCTTGCCCGCCACGAAGTCCGGGATGTAGTCCATGGGGCCCGGGCGGTAGAGGGCGTTCATTGCGATAAGGTCCTCGAAGCGCTCGGGGTGAAGCTTCATCAGCCATTCGCGCATGCCGCCGGATTCGAACTGGAACACGGACTTGGTGTCGCCGCGGGAATAGAGGTCGAAGGTGGCCGGGTCGTCGATGGGGATGGCCTCGATGTTGATGTCGGGGCCGCCGCGCTTCTTGATGAGCTCCAGCGCGCGGGAGATGATGCTCAGTGTCTTGAGGCCCAGGAAGTCCATCTTCAGCATGCCTACGTCCTCGATCTGCGAGCCCTCGTACTGACTCACCCAGACCTTCTGGCCGGTGGCCTTGTCTTCGCCCATGGTGATGGGGATGTAGTCGGTGAGGTTGCCGCGGCCGATGATCATGGCGCAGGCGTGGATGCCTATCTGGCGGACGCAGCCTTCCAGGCGCTTGGCGTATTCCAGCACTTCGCGCACGAGGGGTTCGCCTTCCTCGTATTCTTTCTTTAGCTCAGGAACATACTTGTAGCAGTTCTCGAGCGTAGGTTTCTTCTCCACCTCTGCGCCGTTCTCCTTCACTACGAAGGGTCTGTCGGGGATGAGCTTGGTGAGGCGGTTGCTCTCGCTCAGGGAAAGGTCGCTCACGCGGGCGACGTCCTTCACCGCGAGCTTGGCGGCCATGGTTCCGAAGGTGATGACGTGGGAGATGTGGTCGGCACCGTAGAGGTCTTGGACGTACTGGATCACGCGGTAGCGGCCTTCATCGTCGAAGTCCACGTCGATATCCGGCATACTGATTCGTTCGGGGTTCAGGAAGCGCTCGAAGAGGAGGTCGTACTTGAC